>JACMMM010000781.1 GCA_014379065.1 Saprospiraceae bacterium | reverse complement strand
TGTTTCCAGTGCGAATTGGAAACGATATGGGTTGGGCAAAGTCTGCTGTTCTCCCTCGTAGCGCAATTCGTAAATTGTGTTTCTTATCCAGGCTTTTCCAAGATAAAGCCCTTCGATGTTCCGCTCGTCGTCTTCTCTGCCGATGAATAATGTCCTGAAATTCAGTGCATGGCGGAATGATATCGAGGAACTCCGCAGCTCAGCGCGTATTTGGGGCACGATGCGCCAATACTTGCTGTAGTAATCATCTCCCGCATTGTAGTCGAAGTCAAAGGTCTTTGCGCTTGCACCCACCGTGACTTTCGGGAACAAACCGCCGGGATAAAAATGGTAGCGCACATCCGCCAGCCCGACAAATTTTTTAGACCCCGTTGCGTAGCCGGGAAACAAGTAGTATTGAAATTTTCTAGAAGGGAATGGTGGGTCGTACAGAAATAGCCCGACCATGGTCTTGTCATAATTGTTCCAGCCAACCCAAGGGATCGCTGCGATCGTGTTGCGACGTGCGTTTTGGAAAATAGCAATCGGACGGTACTCCAGTGGCCGCAAGCCGGGAAATAGCCCTGAAGTTCTTCGGAAATTGTTTTTTCGGTTAATATCCAGCGTTTTACGGAGGTAGTCAATCTCGAAGGCATCTGCTGAATCAATCGGAAAAACGACGCTGTGTTGAGGTTCCCAATCTGCTATCGAAAACCACCTCGTTTCCACGGGCTTGCCATTTTGGAATGCTGTGACAGAAAAAGGGGTGTCCAGCGAGCCTTTGTTTTTAATGTCCAATGTCACCTGTCCAACATCCAACGTCGCTCCTTTTAAGGCATAATCCACCTGTTTCTGCGTTTGCATGGCGTCGAAAAACCAAGCCGCTTCCAAACCCTTTTCATTCAAAACCATTCTAAAATCCTCCGGGTACGGATGCCGGAATTGCCACTTTCGGTAGTATTCCTGCATGGCGGCATCAAATTTTTCAGTGCCAACGGCTTGCTCTAACCAATGTAGACACATCGCCGTTTTCATGTACACCTGCAAGCCATAAGCAATGGGTGTAAATTCACTGGAATGCGTGTCAGGAGGCGTGTCCTTGTGATCGCGTGCCAACAAGAGGTAGCCGTTTTCGAGCAATGTGCCTTGTTTTTTTTCATCCAACAGGAATTTTGGGAGCTTAAAAGGCTGGTAGTTGTTATAGTATTCCCTCATGTACCGTTGCTCATAATACGAGTTGATCCCCTCGTCCATGAAAGGATGCTCGCGCTCATTGGAGGCGAGGATGCCGTAAAACCAGTTGTGACCTACTTCGTGCGTAATGATATCGTCGAGCTCCTGGGCAGAGGACGCATCACCAATAACAGTAATCATTGGGTACTCCATGCCGCCGCCAGCACTGAGCGCAGAATGCACCGCAGTGGCTTGTGGCCAAGGGTATTCGCCTACATTTTTGGAGTAAAACTCCACGGAACGCCGGACGTAAAACGCGCCTTTTTGCCACAAACGGGATTGTGCATTTTTCAAAACAAGTCCTTTTGAAGGGGGGAACATGGCCCAGCAATCCACCGTTTTCCCTGACGCGAGCCGGGCGGTGTCTTTCAGCACTAAAAATCGCTTGTCAGCAAACCAGGCAAAGTCGTGTACCTGCTCGGCGGTGTAACGTATCGTCTTCATTTTCAAGCTCGAAGCAGGGAAAGTATCGCTTCCCCTGAGGATCTGACTTGGAGCCAGACCCTCACTTTTGCGAACCCATTCCCTCGTTTCAGCCTCTTTTTTTTGCAAAAATTCGATCTCAGAAGGTGTTTGGAGCACTCCTGTAGCGCCCACCACATAATTCTCTGGCAAAGTCAAAGTCACATCAAAAGAACCAAATTCCGAGTAAAATTCGCCAATATCAAGGTACGGCATGGCGTGCCAACCCTTGTGGTCATAAACCGCAGGCTTGGGATACCACTGCGTCATTTGGTAACTGGTTTCGACGTGGCCGAGGCGTGAAAACGAGGCCGGGATTTTGAGCAGAAATGACGTTGCGATGCGAACGCGGCTACCGGGCGCAAGCGGTTTGGACAGGCTCAGCACCGCAATATCTGGGTTTTTTGGGTCGTACTTCCATACGATTTTCTGCCCGTCGGCGCTGAAATCGAGGTTTTTGTAGGCGCCCAGATCTTGCTCATCCGCAAAGTAAAACGCTCCGTCCCCGTCGCGGAGTTTTTGCTTGCAAAATGCTGTACGGTGGTTCTTAAAGGCGTTTCCCCAAAGATGCACCCAGATTTCTGGCAGTGCATCTGGTGAATTATTGATGTATTCAAACTCGATATCTCCTTTTAGCGTTTGCTTTACATCGTCGAGCGCGGCAATGATGTGGTAGTTTACTTCTTGCTGGAAATAAGGTTTGGAAATTTGCGCAAAACAATGGCCAGAAAAGAAGAAGAAAAGCGTGGCAAGCAAGTGCTTCATATCAAAAATTGTAGCGTGAAAGGGCAAACGTAACAAACATCCATTCACTTGGTTGGAAAGTATGTTATCTGTGACCAAAACCTTTTTATTCCTCCTGTTCGCCTCCACGCTATCTGCCCAGCCCGTTTTTCAGAAAAAACTGGAGGGCGTAGAATTGGCGAAAGGCTTGGCGATAATGCCCGATGGCGGTTACACGCTTGCGGGCATGAGGGGCAATTGTATTCAAATCGTCCGATTTGACGCTTTGGGTACTCCCCAGTGGATGCGGCAGGTTTGCCAGTCAGACCCCAACGCAGACCTGACTATCGGAACACTGCAACTCGTGTCCGATACACAGATGCCAGGTGCTTTTTTACTGATTTTTCGCAAAGGTGCATTCTCTTCTGCGCCAGATAATCTGCTCAATATCATGAAATTCGATGCAACAGGCAACCTGCTATGGGAGTGTCAGCTGCGACCCGAAAAAAGATATGGCCCACAGTCTCCTGGTAGCCAGTTGACGCTTACGCCCTCTGGAACGGCTTGGGTTGCCCATGCCATGGGTTTTACAAACCAATTTCCAGATTTCAACCAAGTCCTGGTGTCTAAAATCAATCCTTCAGGGCAGACCGTGTTGCGCCAATTTTTTAAGACAGAGGAACCCGCTAGTGCCAATGGCATCGCAGCGAAAAACGATACGGAAATCTTTGCTTATGGCTCTTTGGGCCATGCCATAACGGACGGTTTTTTGTTGAAAATCAACGAAATGGGGAATGTAATCTGGTCCAAACGGTATACTGGAATGCATTTCCTTCGGGATGGAGGTTTTTTTCCCAATGGCGATTTGCTGCTCATGGCTGAATTTAAAAATCACTATGCTCTGGCTCGTGTAGCATCTGATGGTTCGATGGTTTGGGCTTCAAAAATCCCGGACACGCTCAGCCTTTTTCATTGTTCTGTAGCTTCCAACGGCGACGTTTTAGTAGCCGGGCGAAATCTTGATGGGCTTTCCATGTTATTGAAAATCAACCCTGTCACGAATCTTGCAAGTTGGGCAAAAACGTATGAGGAATGTACGCGGTACAGCACGACTGCATTAATTGGATCCCCAGACGGCGGTTTTGTGTGCGCCCAAAGCTCCTCAACAGGCTTGTTTCAAACCCGCCTATTCAAAGGGGATGATTTGGGCCGACTCTCGCCCGAATGTCCGGTTGAGGAAATACTCCCCCCCATTCTGAAAACCCTTTCCGTCCTCGTTTTACCACTCCCGTTTACTTTTTCAGAAGCGCCTTCCCAGGCAGCAGAGCACATTTTTAATATATCTGATACCGGGATCGAGATCAAAGACTGTTGCCCTACTGAATACCCCGAAGCTCGGTTTGTATTGCCTGATTCGGTGTGTGCCGATGCTCCTTTCAATTTAATTTCTACTGGAAATCCCTGTGCGGATGAATGGCATTGGCAAATATCTGGAGCAATGCCGGAGAAGGGGCAAAACATTGAATTTCAAAATATTGTCTGCAAAACAACCGGCGATTACCTGGTCTCATTGACGGAAACCTTCGGTGTTTGCAGCGATTCGATCCACAAAACCCTTCGGGTAGTGACACCATTGATTGCAGCAATTTTTCTTTATGCCGATACGGTGATATGTCCCGATGCGCCGTTTGTGCTGCAGCCCCATTTGACAGGTTTTGATTCCTGGGTTTGGGACGACGGGAGCACCGCCACCACGCGCATTCTTAACCCTCCTGTGGCGGGGATCTTCCGATTGTATGCCCAGCAAGGTTTATGCTTATTGGCCGATTCGATCCAGATTGGCATTGGGCATTGCGGGCCGACAAGGGTGTTTATCCCCAACGCTTTCTCTCCAAATGACGATGGGCAAAGCGACTTTTGGGAGATTTTCTGGCAAAGCGGTGTGCAAGCACTCGAATGCAAGATTTTTGACCGTTGGGGCAATCTTTGCTACGCTACCGAAGCCGGTGAAACACCCCGCTGGGATGGCTTGTTCAAGGGCCGCACCATGCCTGTAGGTGTGTATGTGTGGCAATTCCGCTTGCGCAATATTGAGGGAAAAGAGGAGGTATTTAGTGGCGATTTATTGCTATTGCACTGACCAGCTCTCAATCTATGCTCATGGGTTCGGCGAAATTGCCCCATAAGTCCCACGGCGTTCCAAAGTGTATGTCACCGGCCCTAGCCCTTTGTAGCGCTTGACAATGAAAAAGTTGTCGAAATCATCATCGGGGATTCTATCATAACCGAGACTTGTTCCTGTAAGCGCAAGAATCAATGCAGGCACTATGTCGCTATGGCCGACTACAAGGGTATTCCCGTCCACAGCCCGCAACTGTGCAGCAAGGGTTTCAATAGCTGCATCCCTGTTGTATGGGGTGGGTGTGATGTGGAATTCACCGGCAGAGGCATCAGCGGTCAGTTGGGTACGCAAGTATTGACTGACAAAAATGCGCGTCACGTTTTTGTTTTTCAATGAGTCGCGTAGCGCGAGGGCGCGAAGCTTGCCGGCTGCTGTGAGTGATGGGCCATTGGGGGCAGGAGCGTCCACACCTTCATTTTTTTCAGCGTGACGGACGATGTAATAACGCGTCGTGCATGCGCTAAACCCCAGAAAAAGGGTGATCATCAGTGCGAAAAATGGAATAAGGTTTTTCATATTCAAAATAGTTTGGGTGAGGAGATGAATTAGAATGCTTAAAAGACGCAAATCGTGAATCCAATCGGTCATCTTTCCTTCAGAAGCACCCAGCCATTGCAGTAATTGAGCCGTTTTTCCTGACCTTTCTCTTCAATTTGCACGTCTTGTGCGATGAAACGAAGCAAGCCGTGACGCCCTGTGAAATTGATCGTACGCTCGTCGGTGGGTAAGGTGAGGTAGGAATAGGCTTTTCCTTTTTCTTTTTTAAGCCACCATTTTTGGGTGGTCGGGCTGAGACTGAACGCTTGTACCAGGGTCGTTTCTCCATTTTTCGTTTGCCGCCATTCCAGCATTTTGCGGTCATCAGAAAGGCGGAAAAAATAGCCAGGCTCCTTCCTTTCCTTGTTGTTGTCCGGGTTGAGATCGACTTTGTAGGCCATGTCAAAGCCATGCACGTCCAAGGGTTCGGATGAATTTAAAGGATTAATATTGAGTGTGCTCGTTATAACGTGGAGGTCATCCCCTATTTTGAGCCAATTCATCAGCCCATTAAGTTCCAATAGAGCACTATCCGTGGGTGTGGGCAAGAGATCTGAAAGTGCTTTTCGCCTTTCGAGATAAAGAATAGTCGAACTCACTTGATAACGCTCGGTTTCCGTAACCGGTATTGAACCAGGCTTCATTTTGCCGTTTTCAAATCGCCCATTTCGGGTCAAAATTTCGGCCAAAATCCCCTTCTGGCTTCGTTCTGAAACCGCAAATGCGTTCAGCGGGCCAAAAGCCCAAACCAAGGCAAAAAGTGCCAATGAAATAGGAATGAACTTGATATTGTCGTTCTTGGAAAACAAAAAGTACAGACAGGCCGCTGCGAGCCAAACCCCCAGTTGTGCCACCAAGAACCGCTCTTCGGTGACCCCGTAATCGCCGATACGTTTTCCGATGGCAATAAAAAGCAGCACCGTGAGCGGCAACAACACCCACCAAAACCAACGCTTGAAACCTCTGACGATCAGGCTATTATCTTCCTCCGCCAAATAAAAGTTGAGCAGGTAAGTGAATATGCCCGCAACGGAAAACCCGATGACGAGCGAACTTACCCAGCCTTTTGGCAGCGACCACTGAAGCCCAATTTTTGCGCCATAAGCATACAGAATCACGAAATACAAAAGGACGATGGGGATGAGAATGTACTTGCAGAGATTGCGGAAAACCCAGTTGTAGCTGCTTATATCTGGTTTACCCGCTTTACCCGCCGTAGCCACGGCGGAGGAGGGTGAGCTGACTTCGA
>JACMMM010000780.1 GCA_014379065.1 Saprospiraceae bacterium | reverse complement strand
GACGGGCAGCGGGGGCTCTGCGCTCAACCAGTACACGGGCCTGCAGGCGGGCCAGTACGTGCTTGCGCTGGAGGACGCCAACGGCTGCAGGCTTGACACCGTGGTGACGATCGGGGAGCCGGGCCAGCTTCTGGTGGAACTGGGGCCGGACGTGACGGTGAGCCTCGGCGAGGACGCCACCGTGACGGCGCAGATAGAGAGCACCGTGGGGGTCAAGTCGGTGGTGTGGAACTACGCGCCCAACTGCAAGGACACCGTCCCGTACTGCGAGACGTTCACCTACCTGCCGTTCGACACCTACCGCCACCGGATCACGGTGGTGGACAACAACGGCTGCGAGGCGCGCGACGAGGTGCTGGTGATCGTCAAGAAGGCTCGGCAGGTGTACGTGAACAACATCTTCAACCCGAACTCTTCGGAGAACTACGTTGTGACGGTGTTTGCGGGCAGGGACGTCGAGAAGGTGAACTCCTTCTTTGTCTTCGACCGCTGGGGCGACGAGGTGTTCGAGCAGCTCGACTTCCTGCCGAACGACTTTTCGAAGGGCTGGAACGGCACCGTCCGGGGCCAGCCGGGCCAACTGGGCGTGTACGTGTGGTACTGCGAGGTGGAGTTCATCGACGGCGAGGTCAAACTCTTCAAGGGGGACGTGACACTCATCCGATAAGGGTATAGGTTCTTTTCAGGATTTGCAGGGTTGAACAGTAAGTCTTGAGGCCGTTTACAGGGTTGTAAAAGATAGGTTTACAGTTTGTACGACCTTATCTAAAATAATAAGAGGGATGATTGGCAACCGCTAATCATCCCTCTATTTCGTTGCATTTGAAACTTAAATCCTCTATTATTATGACTAAATCAGTTCATTGTAAATATCTATTTATGCAATTAATACTGCTTGCCTCCTGTTTGGTCTTGGGTAATCCTGTCTATTGCCAGAAAATCAATATTGCTTCAGATATTAAGGAGGATAAAGCTTCAGCGATCACCTTTGAATGGGGTGAAAATCACCAAACCGTCCTTTTGTTGCTCAGTTCTTTGAATAAAGGTGAAAGTACTTTTCAGGCATTTTTGCTAGATAGCATCTTGAACATCAAAAAACGCGGAATAAGTGTCAAATTAGATGCTAACACGGGAAGCTATAAGAACAAGGTAAAATTCATGGGAAAGTATCAGGATCA
Source organism: Saprospiraceae bacterium (assembly GCA_014379065.1). Classification (GTDB taxonomy): domain Bacteria; phylum Bacteroidota; class Bacteroidia; order Chitinophagales; family Saprospiraceae; genus M3007. The sequence continues at coordinate 5,099 of JACMMM010000780.1, read as the reverse complement.
ACAAAACGGTTATTTATGGTGGTACTTTACCAATGAATATGGATCATTTATTTGGCAGGTAAAAATTAACTTTGAAAACCTTACTTTTAAAATAAAGAAAACGTTCAATTGCCAAATGGGAGAAGAATGGTGGGGTGGTACTACTTGCAATTCAAAATTTTACCTATTTGGACGGGACAAAAAACGCAAGGAGGGGTTAATTTTAAATACTTACAGATTCGATCCTGTTTCGGAAAAATTTGAGCAACGCTATGTTCCAATACCAAATGGGTCAGTTTGTGGCGACAAAAACTTTTCAGTGCTTGTTCAACAAAATGAGCCTTATTACGCTCGGCAGAATCAGATCTTTGTTGTAGACAATACGCTATGGTTAATTTCTGAAAAAGAAAAAGGCATAATTAACTTGATAATAATTGACCCTGACATATTGACCCTGACAGAAAAACAATTCCCAAACACAGGTGGTCTTGAAGCAGCAAAAGCGCAAAGTGTTATTCTGGATGGAAAAATATTCAGATTGCTGACCTATCCTAAGAAATTTTCCATCTCAATACATGAAATCGAAGAAGGATACCCTGTATTTGTAGACTCTGTTACCACACGGGAAGATAAGGTGCGCTTATTTAGTATGCCCATAAAGTTAATAAAAACTAGGACGTTATTTAACAAAGCGTTACAACAGGTAATTGATCGGGACACTTTCTATATTGAAAATCCGCGAAATTTTTTTGAAGAAGCAGACCAATGTCAATTGCTTTTATCGGTAAGTAAGATCCGTGAATGCTATAAAATCAGGGTCTTAGGATATAACTCTGAACAGGGGCTCGAGGGTGTACCTGACATATTGGAAAAGAGCTTTATCCCTTTTGCAAACGCGGTAACAAACTATAGCAATCTGGATGCTCTGGTGGTGCTTGATAAAAATATGAATAAAGTGAATGACTGGAAAGAAACCCAATTGCATGGTATTCCTAACAAGAAAAAAGAACCCCAAGCAATTCAAACTTATGTGCTGCATTCTATGTACCTAAAAAAATATTTAGGCACATGGAACACCGAAACTAAATCGTACTCGCTGAATTATGTTGAGTATTAGGGCTTTTCGTGGCTTCCCTGAACTATTTACTTCTGGCAACCCTGAACCCTACATGGCTGCTACGATAGTTTGGCGAGTTGCTGTTCCGAAAAGTGATGCGACAAGATTGTGCGATACTGCCCCATGATCCGCCTCGAAAGATACGGTATGACCCATTAGAGGGCCCTCTAGGGTCGTCTTGAGATTCAGGCCGATAAATATCATACCAGTCCAAGCACCATTCCGACACATTGCCGCTCATATCAAAAATTCCAAGGGCATTAGATTCAAGGCTTCCAACAATGGAGGTGTTCGCGTAACCATCTTCTATTCCCTCGAAATTAGCAAAGCGGGATAGACTCTTTTCATCATTCTTATCTGTACCTTTTGTGTGCCCCACTTCTCCTCCACTTGCTGCATATTCCCATTCGGCTTCTGTGGGCAAATGGTAAACATTTCCCGATTTTTTACTTACCCACTCGCAATAAGCGGAAGCGTCGTTCCAACTGACATGTATAACAGGATGGTTATACTCTGAAAGCGGTCGGATATTGCCACGGGTATCACATTTCCAGTTCACTCCTTTTTTCTCTTTCCATTTATCTGTGAAAACCTTGCTGCCTCCTTCTTTATCAGCATCCGTCTGATAGCCGGTAGCATCTATAAATGTTTTGAACTCTGCTAAGGTTATCTCATTTTTTGAAATATAAAAATCTGAAAGTGTTACCTGATGAACAGGCTTTTCACCAGGATAACTACTACTACCCATCGAAAAAGTGTTTCCCTTAACTAACACCATATTATTCATCACTTCCAGTGCGCCAATCCTGACTTGCACCTCGGTATAGTGCAGCCCTGCGGGGTAGTCAGACAAGTATTTTTTATAGCCTACCAGCGAATTCTTTTCTAATGCAAGATCCCAAGCCATATTATCGCTGGCGCGCATGGCTTCATCTTCCAAGTTGCGCAAAGCGGTGTTAGAATCTTCTCTGAATTCCCCTTTTGGGAACTGTCTTAGATATTCCTTATAGGCGGTTTCTGTGTTTTGTTGTTTTGCGGTTTTCCAAGCTTGTAGGTCTTGCATTGTTTCACCTGCACCTTTTATTGTTGCTGGACAACCGTTTGCTTGGCTGCCCCAGTTATCTGGACATTGATCAAGTGTGTCGGGTACCGTATCACCGTCGCGGTCAACCATGGAAACACAGGCATTCTTTCGTACGAACACAAAATCGCCACCGGGGTCGTGACCGGAAAAGGTGCCGCTTTCGGGCTGTGGGTTTTCCACTTTTCCAAGCCAATACAGGAGGTCATGGAATCGAAGCATTTTTCCATCATTGCCCTTGCGCAATGCTTCTAGAAATTGGGAGGCAAATAGGGATTTGGCAGGCGTCTTTGTCTCTTTATTCCCTGAACTACAATACTGCCGGCCCATATATTTGAAAGTTTTGTTGATTTTCGTTACACAATCGTCTTCCTGATTGTAGGCTGGCCCATCTGGGATACTCTTACTTCGGATACCGAAAGACCCAGAATGGCAGGCATCGAGTGCCAGTAATATATGTTTTGCCCTGCACTCTGCCAGATCGCTGCGCAAGTCGTCGTAACTCAGCCAAGTATCACGGTAAGCATCATCGGAGAGTCCATCATTGGCAATAAGGTAGCCACGGTCACGCAGTCCCGGATCGTAATGTCCATGCATTGAAAAGAAGAACAATACCTGATCATTTTCGGTCATCCGTGCATTATACTCGCGGATCTTTTGCCGGATGTCCTGTTTCGTGGGATTTGCTACCAATTCACACTTAAATCCATATTCAATATCCAGTTCCTTTTGTAGCGCCTTCGCTTCTATTTCTGTTTCAGGAAGTGTCGGCCAACCGGGCTGAAATTCCGTCACATAAAAGAAGACAGCATAGTCTTTACCGCTACGCTCGGGCATGAAATGATGAGCAGTGCTAGTAAGTAAGCAAGAAAGAAGAAAAAAGTGGAGATTTTTCATCTAAAAATTGGAATTAAGCACGAAATTAAACAATCACTTCAATAACGGGGATCATAACAGAGGAAATCAATTTCAAGTGTTTTCTCTTCCCGCTCATTTATCTCTTCCCCAAAAAGACACCGTAAGAAAGCTCAAGAAAGCAGATATTTGGCTTTCAAACTTTGACACCATGCGCCATACCGCTCTATTTTTGAAGCCCCTTCAAATGTTATCCATTTTGTTGGCTGTGTTCTTCCTAAATACCTGCAAAAACGAAACCCCCAAAACTGCCAGCGCCCCACCGGCCGACATTCCTGACCGGAAATGGTGGAAAGAAGCCGTGGTCTACCAGATTTATCCCCGCAGTTTCAAAGATTCTGATGGCGACGGCGTGGGCGATTTGAAGGGCATCACCTCCAAACTCGATTACGTCAAAAGCTTGGGCGTGGACATTATCTGGCTCAACCCAATTTATGGTTCGCCCAACGACGACAACGGCTACGATATCTCTGATTATCAGAGCATCATGAAGGAATTCGGCACCATGGAAGACTTCGACGCTTTGCTGAAAGGCATGCACGAACGAGGGCTGAAAGTCGTGATGGATTTGGTGGTAAACCATTGCAGCGACGAACACGAGTGGTTCAAACAATCACGTAGTAGCCGAGACAATCCTTACCGGGACTACTTCCACTGGTGGCCTGCCGAGAAAGGGAAGCCAAACCCCCGGTTTAGTTTTTTTGATGTCAACAACGATGCTTGGAAGTACGACAAACAAACCAATTCCTACTACCTCCACTATTTTTCAGAAAAGCAGCCTGACCTGAATTGGGAAAACCCAAAAGTGCGCGAGGAGATTTTCAGCATGATGCGCTTTTGGTTTGACAAAGGCGTGGATGGTTTCCGAATGGACGTGATTCCGTTCATCTCTAAAGACACGACTTACCCGCCGCTACCTGCCGAATACAAGGGCGATATGGTGAAATACTACGCCAACGGCCCTCATTTGCACGAATACTTGCAAGCCATGAACCGCGAAGTGTTGAGCAAATACGACATCATGACGGTGGCAGAAGGCATCGGAACCTCGACGGACGATATTCTCAACTTCGTAGACCCCGAGAGCAAAGAATTAAACATGGCCTATCACTTCGAGGGCGTGAGTTATGGTTATGTGCCGGGCAAATTCAAAACGCCCGAACCAGCCGGCTACAAACTGGTCGGATTCAAGGAAATCTACAGCCGTTGGGACGCCGCTTTTGCCGAAAAAGGCTGGGGCACGATCTACCTCGGTAACCACGATCAGCCGCGCATGGTGACGCGCTGGGGCAACGACAGCCCGGAATGGCGTGAACTTTCCTCCAAAATGCTGACCACGTTTTTGATGACCATGCGGGCCACTCCTTACTACTACTACGGTGACGAACTGGGCATGAACAACATCAAATTTGACCGCATCGAGGATTACCGCGACATTGAAACGCTCAATGTTTACAAGAAACTTCAAAAGGAAGGTGGCGACCTGAAGGCATTCATCGAAAGCCAGAAAAATGGTGGCGCGCGCGACAACGGGCGGACTCCGTTCCAATGGGACGCTACGACCAACTCGGGTTTCACCACAGGCACCCCTTGGTTGAAAGTGAACCCAAACTACGCTACCATAAACGCAGCCACACAGGAAAGCGACCCCAACTCGGTGTTGAATTATTTCCGCAACGTCGTCAAACTACGGAAAGGAGAGCCCGTGCTGATTTATGGCAAATACACTCTGCTCGACAAAGACAATCCCGACGTGTATGCCTACACCCGCGAACTGAACGGAAAAAAACTGCTGGTTTTGCTGAATTTCAGGGATAAACCTGCCTCGGCGAACGTGGGCATGGATATTTCAAAAGCAAAGTTGCTGATGGATAATTATGGTACTGGCCCGCAAAATGGCGCGAGCCTGAGGCCTTATGAGGCGGCGGTGTTGGAGTTGTAGGAACATTGCGACTAAGAGGGGATGGAACACGGATTGGACGGATGAGACACGGATTTTCACGGATT
>JACMMM010000779.1 GCA_014379065.1 Saprospiraceae bacterium | reverse complement strand
ATCCTGAACGCACAAATCCGCTCTTTGCTGACCGAGAGCCGCCCAGAGTACAAGTCTATTTTGGGGCTTGATTATACTATGGGCAAATGGTCGTTTGGATTGAACAACACGTTGTTTGGCCCTACACGCTTTCAGGACTTGGACAACGGCGGCTCCATCATGAACCACATCAAGGCAGAGTTCGAGCCTGCAGTGGTGACGGATTTGGCGATTGGTTATATGTTCAACAACCATTGGTCGCTTTCCCTGAACTGCAACAACCTGCTCGACGTGTTGCCTAAATGGGATTTGGTAGCCTTAGATGCAGAAGGTTCAGCAGCCATTGCAAATGCAGATGACAAGGCGCTGCTTCGTGGCTTCTTGGGCTTTAGCGGACGTTACGACATCTTAGGCTACAACGGCTCACAGTTCAGCCAATTGGGCCGGATGTTCAATGCGCAGCTGAGTATTAAGTTCTAAAGTAGTGACTGATTATTGGTGATTGGTAAATTGGTCACCAAGATTTTAAGAAGGAGCCCCCTTCTCGCATGTTTGTGGGAAGGGGGCTCTGTTTATTAACCCGAATACGTTTGACCGTACCTTACCTTTGCTCTTCTAAACACTCTAATTACTTAGTCAAATGAAAAGATCCCTAACGCTTCTATTGTTCCTTTTATGTGTGGGGTATGTTTGGGGACAAAAAGACACAGAATTCTGGTTTGCTGCGCCCGAAGTAACACAGGGACAAGGGACGGTTGACTATGACCGCCCTGTTACTTTTAGGATTTCTACTTACGAATTTGCTGCAACCATTATCCTTTCACAACCAGCCAATCCGGGTTTTCCTGTTCAAACCATTTTTTTGCCGCCCAATACAAGCGGGGAAATCAGCTCTCTCTTTTTTGGTATTAACAACGTGGAATGTACGCCCGCGAACACTGTTCTAAATCGCGGCTTTTTGATGACTGCAACTACCCCCATAACGGCTTATTATGAAGTGATCGGGGGCTGTCAATGCAATCCCGAGATATTTTCCATGAAGGGGAAAAACGCGCTTGGAAAAGAGTTTTATGTGCCTTTTCAAACATACCTGCCGAATTCTACCAATCCGAACCATTTGCCTATACCCCGTTCTTCTTTCAATATCGTGGCGACTGAAGATGGAACCAATGTGACCATTACGCCAACCGAAGCAATTGTGGGCCACGCAGCCGGGGCCACTTTTACCATTACGCTACAAAAAGGTCAGACTTGGGCAGGAGAAGCCATTGGCTGGCAACCCGATGAACATCCTTCTGGAACTCATATCGTGGCCAATAAGCCGATTGCAGTGACCATAGAGGATGATTTGCTCCGTGGGGTTGTATTTGGCGGGAGTTGCAGCGACCTGATGGGTGACCAGATTATTCCTACCAGTAAAATGGGTAAGCGCTACATCGTGCAAAAAGGATTTCTGACGGGTACTGAAAAAGCGTTTGTAGTGGGAACAACTTCCGGGACGCAGCTGAAAGTGAATGGTCTATTTGCCGGAGTGGTGGGTGCGGGGGAGACTTTTGTGGTGGATATTGATGGCGGGCAATACTTCATCGAAGCTACCGAGCCCGTGGGTGTGTTGCAATTGACGGGCAATGGCTGCGAAGTCTCGGGAGAGATCATGCCGCCGCTGGATTGCACCGGTTCTACCTCTGTTCGGTTTGTGCGACCGACGGATGAGCCTTTTTGGCTGGAGTTGACCACGCGTGCAGGATTTGAGGGCGGTTTTTTGCTCAATGGAAGTCCCAGCTTGATTCCTGCCTCAGCCTTTACAGTAGTTCCCGGTTCGGGCGGTGAATTTGTAGCGGCTGTTTTGCCGTTCGATGCGTTTGCGGTTCCAGCGCAGTTTTCCTCTATTGTGGAAAATACACTCGGGAAGTTTCACGCAGGTTTTTTGTGCGGGGCTGAACTAGCCACAGGGACCCGGTTTGGCTTTTTTTCTGATTTCAACAACCAAATCGAGGTACAAGACAGCATTCAGTTTTGCCAAGGCGATACAGTCATTTCCCATGGCATCACGATTACAAAAGAGGGCCTGTTTTCAAAAACCGCCTCGAATCCCGATGGTTGCGACACCTTTTTTATGGTGAATGCAGCCTACCAGTCCTTTGTCGCGCGTAGTGAAAACCTGTCTTTTTGTGAGGGAGACACCACAATGGCTTACGGGCTTCTGATTAGCCAGTCGGGTGTTTATACGGATACTTTGACAGGAAACTTAGGCTGCGACACCATTTTAACCCTGTTTGCATTTTCAACTTCTCTGATACCGAAGAGCGTACAAATTAATTTTTGTGCGGGCGATACAATGGTCTCTTATGGCCATGTGTTCACGCAGAGCATAACCTTCCTTGACACCATCCAAAGCCTAACCGCTTGTGACACAATACTTTCCATCGTGGCGACGGCTCAAGCGCTCCCAACATTTGCAGAGAACATCCACCTATGTCCTGGCGATTCAGTGGTAATTGCTGGCGTATCTTACGGGAATCCTGCAACGATAACTACCATATTGCCAACATCGGGAAATGGCTGTGATACTCTGGCCACATTCATCATAAGTCAGTCAACGCTTTCCATTTCATTACCCGATACTGTCACCACGAAATGGAACCAACCTGTAGCTTTACCGCTACAGGTTTTTGCCTCCTTAAACACAGAAATTCAATGGTCGCCAGCGACGGGATTGGACGACCCAACGCTACAAAACCCGACCGCTACATTGACTGGATCGCTTGGCTATCAAGTACTTGTAAAGGATTCGGCAGGATGTCGTGCCGGAGAGGATATTTGGGTTTTTGTGGAGATTCCAGAATGTGAGCGTTCCGTTTATGTTCCCAATGTTTTTAGTCCAAACGATGACGGACAGAATGATCGTCTCACAGCATTCACGAAGCTGGAATGCATTTCAAAAATAAAAGTGCTGCGCTTTTACGACCGCTGGGGCGACCTTGTTTTTGAACGCTACGACTTTCCACCCAACGATGAACAACAGGGTTGGGACGGCGTTTTTAGGAAAAAACCCGCCCCAACAGGGGTGTACATTTACTATCTGGAATTGGAATATTATGACGGGATTGTTGAGAAAAAGAAAGGCGATGTGACACTGATTCGTTAGCGCAAATCTTTGAAAATCAAAGTTCTAGGCGTTTTTGCCACCATTTCGTAGCCTTGCTCCCGGAGGAAAGCGTACACCCCAGAACCGTATGTTTTCCCGCTGCTGATGTCAAAATGCACGTCCTCTGCCAAAATAAAGCTAGGGCGGAACATTTGCCAATCGTTGGAACGCAGTACCATTTCGTCCATGCCTTCCACGTCTACGCTGAAGAAATCAATTTTTGTTCCCTTGGGCAAATGCTGCCTTAGTACCTCGCCGAGCGGGAGCACGGGTACTTCCACTTTTTTGGTGATTTTGTAACGTCCACCAGAGGCCCGTTCCTGCGCGACTTCCTCCGAAAGCGTGTTCAGCGCTGGTTCGTCAAAACAGTAAAAAGTAAGGCTCCCCTGTTCTGCGCCGATGCCCAATTCCAGATTAATGTCTCGCCGACGTACCCAGCTAAAGGAGCGCATACTTCCCGGCGTCGCATCAATGTTGATACCACGCCAGCCCTTCCGATAAAAATGGTAGGTGTTTGAAAATCGAACGGGATGGTGCGCGCCCACATCTACAAAATAGCCCCGGTAGCCTTTGGGCAGAGACTCAAACAGCGCCCGCAACACCATGTCTTCCCCATCCTGAGAATATGATCGGTGAAATCGAATGAAATCGAGCACTCGAAGGGCGAATCGTTTGAGCATAATGAAAGCCTTTATTTCTTCCTCAAAATAGTTGTCCCAGTAAAGTCCGGGGTATAAGCTATTGGCCCGATGCGGTCTTCCTCGACCGTAAATTGCATTGCGATAATATCTTGAAAATGAGCCAGATAGTGCGAACGTTCGGTGTTATCCACCACGAGAAAACCACCTTTTTTCAGGCGCGGGATAGCCTGTTGGGTGCAGGAGGGCCTAGCGCGGCCATCTACCAGAATCAGGTCAAAATACGCTTCTGGAAACTGGTCTATGGTGCGGGCGTACTTTTCGAAACTCATGTTCTCCAAGCTCCGGTTACTGCTTTTGAAATCAGCGGGGTCAACGTGGGAACGCGGGCGCGGATCATTCAAAATTTCGGAGGGCACGAAGAAACCCCGCCAATTGGTGTAGCCTTTTGCTTGCACCGTTTCGGTCAGAATTTTGAACCATCCAAGGTTGTCTTCCACGGTAACCACCTCTGCCACATTTTTACAGAAATAGAGCGTGGAGCCGCCGCCGCCAAATTCAAACACCTTGAAATCGGGCCGCAAGATCTGCTTCAAATAATCGCGGCCGAAATAGTTTATCCAGGGCAACTCGTCAGAAACCGAGTTGCGGCCTTCTGAAAAGGATGAAAACCAGTTTTTTTTATTGCTCCAAATTTGTTGAAAGTCCTTCTGGTTTTTGGCGTACCGAATGGACTGCCAAGCGAAGAAGGGCCAAGTTTTTTTCCAATACATTGAATTCCATTTAAACCGCAAAGGAAGGGAAAAATGGGCGAGTTAGACTTTCAAAAGCAATCCGTTTGAGCGGGAAGGCTCAAGTCCAAGCCTCCATTGCCGTCATGCTGGTAAGGAAAAAAACAATTGGGTAAATGATCAGTTGGGAAACCTTCCTCGTTGCACCTATAGGCACAAGCTTCGCCCGTATAGGTTTTGACCTGCCCGTCAACGAACTCAATCTTTACCTCATAATTGAACCTGCCCTGGTAAATAGTACCATCTGTATTTAATCCATTCCAGCTGTGCCCGGGATCATTTGGTTGAAAATTTTCACTGTGGAAAAGAGGGGCTCCATTTTCACTTGAACAGTTCATAGAAATGACCCTACTGATAGCATTGGCACCTCCAAACACTAAAAAAATGTCATTTATCCCATCACTATCATTTGTAATTATATTGGGGATATACACATTGGCTTTTATGGTCGAGTCAACCAAATTTCCATGAGCGTCATAAAGCTTGGTGGTAATAAAAAACGAGTCCGTGATTGGGTCTTCCCCACAACAGCCTTCATAAACGGTTTTGTTTTTGTCCTTGCAGGAAACGAGGAAAAGCAATGCTGAAAATGCGGTAAAAAAGGTTGTAGATCGCATGATTGGTAATTTTTAAGTTCCTTATTTGTTTTTTCAAAAGCAATTCACTGGAGTGTCTAGATTTTGATCAATTCCACCATTCCCGTCATGCTGGGTTTGAAAAAAACAATCTGGAAGTTTTTGAGTTGGAAAATCATCGCTATGGCAGATGTATGCACACGCTTTGCCCCGATATGTCCTAGTTTGGCCGTCAATGAATTCTGCAACTAATTCATAGTTAAAAACTCCTTGATAATAGGTGCCATCTGGTTTTAGGCCACCCCATCCCTCTGCCGGAGTATTCGGTAGGAAACTATCCCGCATAAAAAGCGTTTGTCCATTTTCATCTGAATAAACAGATGATAGGATCCAGGTTACATAATTTCCATCAGATAAGGTTAGCATTTCGTTATCTTGGTTGCCACCAGTTGTGTCAATTACTATGATGTTTGGAATATAAACCTTGGCCTCGATTATAGAGTCAATCCATTGCCCATGATCCCAAAAGGGTGCTGTCACAAAAAAGGAATCCAATGTTGGTTGTGTCCCACAACACCCTTCATAAACGGATTTGTTTTTGTCCTTGCAGGAAACGAGTAGAAACAAGAGCAGAGAAGCGGCAAAAAAGGGTGTATTTCGCATGATATAATTGTTAAGATCGTGAAAAAAAGAAGTACCAATACAAAGGTCAATGATGCAGATCCACCAATCAGGTTCAACTATTATTCGTAGAGCTCAACTTCAATCGCGTACTACTGTCGCCACTATATTTTTATGTATTTGATTATTCGATGCTCCCTCCCAGCAATGAATTTCAAAAAATAGGTGCCAGGCAGCACCTCATTCCCAAAAAAGAGCGCCTCTTCATGTCTGCCCGAAGTATAAAATGTTGGGGTAATATTTGTCTGAAGGAAGCGACCCTGAGCATCAAACAAATCACAATGTACTTCGCTTGGGCTTTGCAACACCCAAGAAAGATTGGCCTGTCCGGCTATTACGTTTGGTGCAAGTTGTAGTTGAAAATCAACGTTTAGTTTTTCGTCCAGCCCGACCATCTGGTCATTTAGATATCTCCATACTACGAGCTTGCCATCGGCACTACCACTTTGAATGATTTTCCCATCGGGCTGAATCAACAGCTCGGAGGATTCCGGAGCGTCTGCGTAAATGGGGGTTTGTGCGTTCCCATTATTGCCAAAACTGGTATCAAGCGAACCGTCCGTGTTATAGCGCGACACCCAAAGCCATCCTTTAAAACTACTGGCCGACTGAATGCAATCTGCCCCAACAAGAATTTTTCCATCTGCTTGGAGTACCAGCGCCCGTGCAAACTCAAGCACACCCAAATTGGTGAAAACCTTACCATTGGTACCAAATGTCGGATCAAAACTCCCGTCTGTGTTTAGCCTGAAGAGTGTTGCTTCTCCTGTTGAAGTACCATTTTTGAAACTGGTGCCGCAAAACACAATTTTTTGGTCCACTTGAACGGCGCCAGCATAAGCAACGTCTTCACGTCCTGAAAAGTCAAAAATAAAGGCTCCATTGGTGGCGAAAGCGGAGTCTATTGCTCCATTCGGAAAAAAGCGCACCACTTCCATATCATTATCATTTACCGCATTGGCTCCAACAGCCACAATTTTTCCATCCGCCTGTATGGATAAGGAAAGAATGGCTTCCAATCCTGGGGCAAAATCTGCGGTCGCAATGCCTCCAACACCAAAATCGGGATCAGGCGTACCGTCTGAAAAAAGTTGCACTAAAAGCAGGTTGTAAAAACCTGGAATGTCCATGTCAAACGTGCTGCCTCCCAGCAAGATTTTACCATCTGGCTTTATCAGCACGGTCCAAAATTCGTCTTCTTCACTTCCGATATCGAAGATAATCACCCCATTTTGCCCAAAACCAGCATCCAATTCACCATTGGAATGGAGACGGGCCACGAAGGCCGCCGCCATAGTATCGTTTACAACAGTGCCCACAACAATCAGCTTGCCCTCTGCGGTAAGGGCCATTTTGTAAAGCCCTCCATCGAACCCCGTGTTAAGCGCCGGGTAAGCTTTACCATTGGTTCCATAAGTAAGGTCCAGTGATCCGTCGGGCGATAAACGGGTCAAAACAAGCACTCCGTCGCCTCCGTTTTGATCATATTGATAACCTGCGATGATCAGTTTCCCATCAGGCAACAAGACTGTGGGCCCTCCGTAATAAGTGTTGATGGGGTCTTGGATTATGACCTGCCCTGCTTGTCCAAAGCTGAGATCGGGTGTGCCAGCCGTTTGGCCAGTCAGGAAAACAGGGGAATTAAAAAGCCCGAGAAATAAGATTGCGTTTGGGGAGAAAAAAAATTTAATCATGTAGCGTTGTTGATTTTAATAGTCTTGTACAGGGCCTGTTACATTTTAATAAAACTGGCTCTTGCGACTTCATCATGGTTGCCCACGAAAAGAATATGATACAAGCCTGGGCTTAACTGTGTCGGTATTTGAGTGGATATGTGTAGCTCATCCCCAGCGTCTTTCAATTCAATAAGGGCTGTTTTGCCAGATAAATCAATCAAAATAGCGGTTGGATCGGCCAATCCGCTGTGTGGAAATGCAATAGTTATGTCTCTGTCATTGTAGATCAGAGAGGGCGTTACTTTAGCAGGCTTAATCGTGGCTGCCAATGGTTCTTCTGTAGCAACTACCAAGCCTGAATAAAGGCGTGCTAAGTAATTTTGATCTAACGAGTTCTTGAAACCAGAAAAAAGAATCTTGCCATTTGCTTGAAGATCGAGGTCAAAAATTTGCTCTTCGTTTGGCACAAAGTTGAACGTTACTTTTCCGTCGCCACTAAAACTATTGTCAAAATTGCCGTTTTCAGTCAAGCGCATAAACCTGGTTTGATCATTATTGATATTGTATTCATTCCCCCCTACCAAGATTTTTCCATCTGGTTGTACCAACGATGTGTTTCCAAGCATAAAATTGGTTGTAAAAAGCCCATCGCCACTAAAGGTATTGTCCAACTGTCCATTCGGCAGGTAGCGGGCCATGACTGTTAAGGAGTAATCCGCTATTCCTACCGCAATTAACCTGCCTTGGTCGTCTAGTAGCATTTCCTGCAGCACCGTCGTTTGGGCGCCAATATCCTGATAGATATAACCATCTGTACCAAAATCCTGATCTATGGATCCGTTTGATAGGTACTTTGCAAAGAAAAAATGACTCTTATCAGAAGGCTCTTTTCTGCGAATCGCAGCTCCAATTAGAAATTTTCCATCCGGAAAAACCACCAAGCCAATAGGGTCTTGCCAACGATAGTCAAACCAAGTCTGAATGTCGGGTTTTCTCCAACCTTGAAACCCAAAAGTTGAATCAATCAAGCCTTCTGCCGTGAACCGGCCAATAAAAATAGAAGATTCATATTCGGGGTTGTTAGCTGGCGTAGTTGCTCCAAACACGATTATTTTACCATCTGGCTGAGCTCCTGCGGCACTCCCATATTCGTTGTGCCCCACATTTAGCGTTGCAAATCCATCTACGCCCCATGCGTGATCAATCTCAAAATCCGAATGCATCATCCCAATTTTTAAGTCTGTTTTGTTATCGGGAAGTCCAATGGTTTCTTGCGTCAGGAATACTAATTTACCGTTATGGAGGTCTGTTAGTTT
>JACMMM010000778.1 GCA_014379065.1 Saprospiraceae bacterium | reverse complement strand
TGTTTTGCGCCTGATTTGTCATGTCGTAACGAAGCGAAGACAAGCACACAATATCCTTTCCTCTAAATCAACCGAAAACAATGAAATCCGAAATTGCAAGGGTTGTGTAGTTGTCTTCGCTTCGCTACGACATGACAAGGGCTCTTAGTGCCTGCCCCAAAGCTCAACAACTCCCTTGCCGTTTGCAAGGTTTTTGGTGTCATACCACAACACCACTTTCCTGATCACGCGCTTATTGCCTGGCAAATCAATGATTCGGCTTGTACTCCCGGCACGGAAGTTTTCGCGGAGGTCCTTTTCATCCACCTCACCATTGCCATAGTGGATGGACATTTTGTGCATATTGATCGGGCTGCGCTTAATGCGAAGTTGTACGGCAGTAAAAACACCTTCGGCTCGGGTGACAACGATTTCATCGCGGTCAAGTCCGTAATTGATTTTGCGTGCGCCCAGCAGTTCCCAGGGACGGTTTTCCAGGCTGGTAAATGACATGGCGACCAATGCCACCATTGACGCGAAGAATAGTTTGATTTTCATATTTCTAAAATCAGTTGAAAAAATGAGTGAAGAAAAGTATCTGTTTAAGGCAGCCACTAATTGCACAAATTTTCACGAATCACTACAATTTGGATCAGCATTAGTGTAAATTAGTGGCCAAAATAACTGGCTGTTAAGGCCTTTGATACAGCAAAGAAAAAGAGGTTTAAATCACCTGCATTTTGTCGCCGTACTTTTACCCCCAAAAATACGAAAATGAAAAGTCTGTGGACCACCCTCATCCCAATCTTCCTCCCCTTCTTTCTTTTTGCTCAAACAACAGAAATCAGCCTTTCCAAGGGCCTGATAATCAACGAATCTTGTAAAGTCACAACAGGCAACTATGCCATTGCCTCAAGCGCTGAAAAAGAGGCTTGCATTACCATCTCCGGCGAAAATCTGGTCATTGATTTCCAAAATGCGGAAATGCGCGGGGCAGCAGAGGGTGTTTTGCCAAACCTGTTTTCCGGCAGGGCCATCGTAGTAATAGGCAAAAATATCATCCTGAAAAACGCTCGAGCAAGGGGCTACAAAATTGCCCTGTTCGCCGAAGGTGTGGAAGGCTTGACACTCGAAAACTGCGATTTCTCTTACAATTATCGTCCCCGCCTGCGCTCCATACGCGAGCGGGAGGATTTCTCCGATTGGCTCAGTTACCATCACAACGAGCAGGACGAATGGATGCGCTATGGTGCAGGTATCTACCTCAAAAACTGCCTCCGCGCCATGGTGAAAGGCTGCCGTATTACTGGTTGCCAAAATGCCCTTTTGATGACGGGCTGCAATGACGGACTGGTGTACAACAATTTCTTCACCTTCAATTCGGGTCTTGGCATCGGGTTGTACCGAAGCAGTCGCAACCGTCTGATGCACAATCGTTTGGATTGGAACGTGCGTGGCTATTCGCACGGATTTTACCAACGCGGACAGGATTCGGCAGGTATCCTCTTGTATGAGCAGAGCAGCCAAAACACCATCGCCTACAGCTCCGTCACGCACTGTGGTGACGGGCTTTTCCTTTGGGCGGGACAAACGACGATGGACACTGGTGAGGGCGGCTGCAACGACAACCTCATTTTCGGCAATGACTTTAGCTACGCCCCTACAAATGGCGTAGAGGTCACTTTTTCGCGCAATCGAATCCAGGGCAACAAGATCATAGATTGCACTTACGGCATCTGGGGCGGCTATAGCTACGAGAGCAGCATCACGGGGAATTTCATCGCTGGTTGCAAGACAGGCATCGCCATCGAACACGGGCAAAACGACACGATCCAACGAAATGCTTTTCAGTTTGACAGCACGGGCATCCAACTTTGGGCGCGTGAGACCCAACCCTCCGATTGGGGCTACGCCCAAAAGCGCGATACCCGCAGCCGTGACGCCATACTTGACCGTAACATTTTTTTGAATACACGCAAACCCCTGAAAATCAGCAATTCAAAAAATATTTCGGTCAACGGCGAAAACCTTTTTTTAGGCTTCGAAAAACTTTTGGAAACCCCCAAACCCAACGAAAACCTGAAATTTATCCGCAACGATATTTACAGCACGGAGGCCAAAATCGCTGACGTTTGGGCCAATCCAGAATTAGCACCTTCTAAAAATCTCAACTTCTCACATCCCGGCAAAAGCCCCGACAATCCATACGCTGCGCTCGATATTCCGCTCCGCGAACTCAAAGAACCAGACAGCCTTCCCGACGGGATGCTGGCTGTGCTACCAAAAGGTTTTCCCCGTGGCCGCAAGTTTATTCTCATGGACGAGTGGGGCCCATTTGATTTTCGCCGACCTATTGCTACGCTTGACACTTTAGCCGGCAATCTTTACTCACTTGTGCTTATCGGGCCATCGGGCAACTGGAAAATCGCCCAAATGGAAGGTGTGAAAAGCATCAGTGCAAAAAGAGGAACGGTTCCTGCGGCACTTACCGTGGAGCGCGATCCTTCAAGTGACGTTGTTTATATCGAATTTGAGTACAGCAGTCCGACGGTGATTAAGACCGTTTTTGGAGAGGTAGTGCCAACTGGGAAATCTTACAAGTTTGATTTTCAGCGCTTTGAAAAGAAATTAGAATGGGATATTCAGTTTTTCAATGCAAATGAAAGTGATAGTCTCATTTCAAGTCAGACTATCACTAAGGGCATCCCCGTGGTCAAAAAAAAGGTAAGCGAACTCGCTTTTGCATGGTGGGGCAGTCCCGCTGAAGGTGTTCAGGAGGACAAATTTGCAACCCTCTCTACCACAAACTTCAGTATTGCTCCAGGCGAATACATCATCGAACTGACTTCTGATGACGGCGTCCGGCTCTATGTGGACAACAAACTTTTGATTGAAAACTGGGACGTTCATGAACCCGAAACCGACGAGATCACGGTGAAACTCGGGGGCAATCACAACATTCGGATTGAGCACTTCGACGCAGGCGGTTTTGCCACTTTGGATTTTCGTATGAGGGTAAAAAGATAGATCATAAGCAAGTATGGCACAACTTTTTTGGATGTTCTATGCTTTTCTAATTACGCTCGATATTGATTTCCAATTTTATGGACACCTGGTCTGGCATTAGCGAAACTGGTTTTCACAAAATCCAACCCAAAACACCTGGCTACTTTTGGCCTCAAATTTTTTGACATTCATGAAAAAACTGCTCATATTTTTTGTCTTAAGTATCCTTTGTTCTGGCCTTTTCGGCCAAACGCCCGCCGAACCTTGGCGCACAAAAATTGCCCCTGAAATTCGCGCCGCCCTTGATCGGAGCGAAGCAGCCGATGTGTTAGTAGTTTTTAAAGAAAAAGCGGATTTAGGCACCACAAAGACCTTAAAAACCAAGTCCGAAAAAGCACATTTTGTCTTTAAACGCTTGCAAGAAACTGCCGCTCGTTCGCAACAAAACGCTTTGAAAATTTTGAGCGAAAACGGAATGTCAGCCAATACACTTTTCCTGGTGAACGCTCTGGCCGTAGAAAAAGCAGATGCTTCTTTGCTTCAAAAATTAGCAGAACTTCCTGAGATAGAAGCCATTACCGCCGACCCATGGGTCGAGTTTGGAGGCACTATGGAAACGGCCAACGCCTCAAACACCGCCTCTGATCGCAATGGCATTGAATGGGGTATTGCCAAAATCCAGGCCCCCGAAGTTTGGAGCTTGGGCTACACCGGACAAGGCATCACGGTAGGCGGGGCTGACACTGGCTACGACTGGGGACATCCTGCCATCCAGCGCAAATACCGAGGCTGGACGGGCGATTCATCTACCAGCCAACACAACTACAACTGGCACGACGCTATCCACGAACTCAATCCGCTCAATACTGACACGCTTGGAAACATTGGTACCAATCCTTGTGGCCTCGATTTGACCCAGCCTTGCGACGATCTCAACCACGGCACCCACACCATGGGCACCATGACGGGCAGCGATGCCGACAACCTCATCGGTGTTGCGCCAGATGCCAAATGGGTCGGTTGCCGAAACATGGAACGCGGCTGGGGAAAACCTTCCTCGTACATTGAATGCTTCCAATGGTTTCTTGCACCGACTGATCTGGGAGGGCAGAACCCAAACCCGGATAGTGCCCCCCAGGTCGTCAACAATTCGTGGTACTGTTCCGAGGAAGAAGGCTGTACCGATTTGACCGTCAATGAATTGCTGCACGATGCTGTCATCAACCTCAAAACTTCCGGCGTAGTCGTTGTGGTGAGCAATGGCAATTTTGGCCCCAACTGCGCCAGTACTTACGGCCCCCCTGCTTATTTTGAGGAAAGTTTCAGTGTGGGATCTACGCGTTCCGATAATTTCATCTCAGGTTTCAGCAGCCGAGGCCCTGTACTAATTGACGACAGCAATCGCATGAAACCCAATGTGAGTGCACCGGGTGAAGATGTGCGCTCGTGTATCCGCGACGGAAAATATGCCAATTTCAGCGGCACGAGCATGGCCGGGCCACATGTCGTGGGGCTCGTGGCACTGGTGCTTTCGGCCAATCCCGCACTAGCCGGTCATGTGGATGACATTGAAGATATCGTAGAACAAACGGCCATCTACTTTGCCGATACTTTGGACTGCGGGGAGAATAGCCTCGGAACCGCCCGCCCAAATCACGCTTATGGCTGGGGGCGCGTGGATGCTTTGGGTGCGGTGCAGGTGGCACTGCAATGGCATCCTGCTGTTAGCACCGATTCGCCCGTTTTGCTTGGGGCAACCGTATCGCCCAACCCATTGCATGAGGCCACAATTTTCAACTTGGAAAATCTTTCAGGAGAAAGCTTTTTGGAAATTTTCAACGCCGAAGGCAAACAGGTTTTTGCCAAAAAATGGCTGGCGCAAAATCGGGAAACGCTGCGGATTTCTTTTGAAAACCAATCTGTTGGAGTGTATTTTTGGAAATTAAAAAGTGGGAATGGCGTAGCAAGTGGGAAACTGGTGCGCGAATAATGAACGGCAAAAAAACCTCGTAGGTTTTTAAAACCTACGAGGTTTACGATAACAAACGAGCCCTACAACTTCCGAATCTTAATATTCTTGTACCACACCGGATCGCCGTGATCCTGAAGCGCAATCTTCCCTTTTTGTGAAAGCCCAAAGTCGGCGCTGAGTTTTGGGAATTTGCTGCCCGCGATAAGTTCGAGCCATTTTTTGGTCGGTTTGCTGCCTTCGAACATTTGGAGTTCCACCACTTTCCGGTTGTTTAGCCAATGCTCTACCTTCCCGTTTTTGAATATCAAGCGCGCATGGTTCCATTCGCCGCCGGGCTTCACTGTCACGTATTTGCATTCCATAAGGTCGTAGAGATCGCCCGCGCGGTGTTTGGGAAATTTGGAATCAGGATGACAAGCGTTGTCGAGCACCTGCATTTCAGGACCTGTTTTCCAAGGATAATCGTACTTGGCAAGGTCTTCAACGATATGGTAGATGATGCCCGAGTTCCCACATGGCTCTACTTTCCAATCCAGCGAAAGTTCAAAATCGCCGAATTCTTCATCACTTACTATGTCGCCACCGTCAGGAGCTTGCCAGCCGCCGCTGGGGTTTGGTTGTGCATCCAAATGGATTGAATTTTCGGCAATGATCCAAGATTTGCCCATGCTGGCTTTGCCGTAATTGTGCCAGCCATGAATGCTTTGACCGTCAAAAAGGAGTTGCCATCCTTCGCGTTTTTCTTTCTCTGTCAACGTGTTATCCGTTGGAGGCGTCACGACGGGCGGTGTTCCGGCAATACCGGAGTCATCCGCTGGAATAGCGTTCAAAGTGTACCAACCCTCGGTGGTCCAGATTTCGTGATCCAGCTCCGAAAGCGGCAAATTGCGGAGTTGGATGTACACCACATGCTGGGGTTTCAAGTTGGGAATTTCTAAAAACACCTTTTTGCGGTCGGCGGAAACAGTGGCTGATTTCACATTCATCGTCTCCTCATCCATTTTTGGTCCGCCGTAATCTACCGTCGGTTTGTACCACCATTGCTTTACGAGGTAGGAATAGGTATCCCAGCCAGCGCCTTCAGGAAGTGGCTCGGTAAATTCGATTTCCATACCATTGGTTTTGGCGCGCACGGCAAGCATTTCGAACACCGATTGGCCGTTGTATTTCATGCGCTGGAGGCCGTACCAGAGTTTTCCTTGCTGGCCCCAGTTGCCGGGGGCACCAATCATACCTACATACAAGGCCCCATCAGGCCCCCAAATCAGGCGGTGCGTAGCCCCTTCCAAGCCTTGCGAAAAACGGAACACACAGCCTTGGTAATCCCCGTTGATCTTTTCCATAAACACCCGTTGTAAGCCGCCGTAACACACATCGCCGTGCAGCAATTGGTTTTTATACGGGCCGTCATTGATGACGGCAGGTTGGGTGGGCGAGTTGCCAATGTCGTCCTGTGGAAGCCACACTACGGGCTGCTGGATAGGCATTTGCGCTACCGTCGCACTGTCAACCGCGTACGAATTGTAGAACGCACCGGGTTTTACATGGAGGATTTTGGACGAGGGCAACCAATCGCCTTGATTGTCGGCAATAAAGATTTCACCATCAGGGCCGATGCCCACGCCATCGGGGGTGCGCAGGCCGCGGGCAACAAACTCGATGCTGGCGTCTTTGGCGCTGATTCTCACCACTTTACCACGGTCAGGGCCCTGCGGGCGCGTGCTTGCACCACCCGGGTTGATGGCAATGGCCAGGGCGGCGTAGAAATAACCTTCCTTATACACCAATCCAAAAGCAAATTCGTGGAAATTGGCCGAGGCGCGCCAGCCTTTGGCGAAGCATTGGTACTCGTCAATTACATCGTCGCCGTTGGTATCCACCAGTTTGGTAAGCTCTTGTTTTTGAAGGACATAGATTACGCCATCCACCACTTTCAGACCCAAAGGCTCGGCCAATCCTTGGGCAATTCGTTTCACTTTTATCTTCTTTGGATCGCCGGAAGACACGTTCTCCAAAATATATACCGCGCCCATCGCATCCCAGGTGGAGACCACCAAACGCCCGTCGGGCAGAAAATCCATGCCCGCCACTTTGGGCAAAAACTCTTCGGGGCGGGCCTGCGAAAGGTCGTAAGCCGGGTGAATGGCCGTAAGTGGGGCGCCGTCGCCCGGAATGGCGTTTTCGATTTTCGACATGGCCGTCATGCCATCCACGTTTTCAGATTTTTTGTGGAAAAAACTGCCTTCAGAAATAACTTTCGCACCCACTGTACCAAAACGTGTCCATTTCAGCACAATCCCCCGGCCGCCGCCACCTTGAAAATAATCCAACCGAATGGGATGGTAGCCCGCCCGGAGTGCAATCTCGGCCTCTTTTGGTTGCATTCCGTGCGGCCCATCGTGGGAGATAATTTCCTGGCCATCCACAAACAAGCGGCTACCATCGTCGCTGGCAAGTTGGAATACCACATTGTCGTCTTTCTCCAAAAAGAGGTAGCCTGTGCCCTGTAGCCCGAAATTGTCTTTATAGTCGCCAAAGTCCTCCCCACCAGCTTCCAATTTGGCTGCCGTGGCTACGAGGGCAGGTTTTGCGTTCACATTCACATCTGCCAGCTTCGTCAGAGGCTTTTCAGATGTCCATAATTTTATCAATAGACCTGGCGAAAGGTCGCGGTCACCCACAGATTTATCGGCCTTAAGCCATTGGCCTTCGGGAATTTCGACAAGGCTTTTGGCCGAGGTGCCGCCTTCGCCATCATCTTCGCCATCATCGAGCGAAAAGACGTAATTCACCATGGCTTTAGCGTCTTCAGGCTGAAGGTCGGGGTGAGCGCTCATGGCCGCTGCGCCCCAGATACCAGAGCCGCCTTTCATCACTTTTTGGGAGAGCAACTCGAGATTTTCAGGAGTGTTTTTGTAGCGCTCAGCAATCTGTTTGTAGCCTGGGCCGATGGTTTGAACCTGTGGGTTGTGGCAAGTGCGACAATCGCTTTTTGCCATTACCCGTTCGCCTGGGCTGATGGCTTTACCACCTGATTCCCCCGTTTCTTGTGCAATGCGCAGGGCATCAAAAGGGTTGGGAATCAAAGGCATATTGACAAACATCGTGCGGAAGTGCGTCTGGCCATTAGATTTCAAGGTCAGTTCTCCTTCCACTGACAAGGCCGTGAGGTCATTGTCGGTTGCGAGGTTTTGGGCTTCGGTTTGTTTCCAGGTACCGTCCGTTTCGATGCTGGAAGAGGCTGCAACGGAAGCGGTGTTGGCTTTTAAAGAAACCGTTGCGCCAGCGGGGGCGTTCTCCACGGTGAAAGTGCGCTCGAAACCATTTTGGCGGTCTCGTTCGATGTATTCCGGGCGCTCATTAATGCGAATGCGCTGACCATCGGCGAGCACGAGGTCGTACATCAGTTCGGCGTGGCCGTCTTTGGTGTAGCGGTGACCTTTGTAGTCCGTGCGGGGGCTTTCCGTTTTGCCACCGAGCGTGACGCTCCAAGGCTGACGGTGGGCATTCTCGAACCAAGCCGCGCCGACGCTCATGGGCTGTGGGCCGTGGCGCATGTTGTACACCGCCCCGGTGAAATCGGCGCTGCCCGACCATACTTTGTAAAGCGAGCAGGAGTCGGTGGAATACGAAGCCCACATTTGGTCGCTCAGCGCAAAGGTGATCATGCGCGCCTGTTTGTCCATCACGGAGCGAAACACCCAAGGATCGTTGGGGCGGATCATTTTAGCAGCGGAACTGCCTGATTTTGAGGCAAAATACCACATGCCGAGCAAAACGACGATGAGGGCGAGGAAGAGGGTACGAGTCTTCATGAATGTTATGAAATGTAAAACCGTAAAATTTTAAACCCGAAATGGGAAACCATGCGCGGGCACACCAACAAAAGCAAAACATTGCTGCTTTGCAAAAACAAGAGCTGTGTGTGGTGGAAACTGAAAATTTCAGTGAAACGGGCAGTGGCGAAGGTAGAATTTCTGGGATTTTACCGGCAAGGATTTTTTTGCAAATACCGTTGTGCTCAAACGTTCTTTGAACATATCACGGAGGGTGCTACTTTTGCGGTTCATTTAGAGTATAAAAACCAATTATTACCATGGGCTTAGTTTATGCGAATGTTGAATTGCTAAATGCCACCGATGTTGACATGGCAGCACGTCATCAAATTGGCGAAGACGAAATCCGTCATCTTGAAATTTCTTGCATGGTAGATACCGGAGCAGTCATGCTCATTATTAACGAAGAAATTAGGGCTACGCTCGGACTTACGATCAGGGGAATCAGGCAATCAAGACTGGCCGACAAAAGGCCGATTGAGCTGCCCGTAGCTGGTCCGGTTGAAGTGCGTTATGAGGGGCGTTTTTGTACCACCAACGCGCTGGTATTGCCTGGGGAGGGAGAGCCTTTGCTCGGTGCAATCCCGATGGAAGAAATGGACTTGTGGGTTAATCCTAATCGCCAGATGCTTAATCCCGTACACCCGGAAGGGCCGGTGATGATGCTAAAAGGGGTACAATAAAAAGTCCATTTGAAAAGGACTTTTAAAGACATACCCTAAATTTTTACTTTTGCTCCCTTATTCGACCGAGCATCACTCAACTCAAATTTGTAAATAC
>JACMMM010000777.1 GCA_014379065.1 Saprospiraceae bacterium | reverse complement strand
CCAACTGTACATGGTAAACCTCGACGGCTCAGGACTGGAGCAAATCACCTCTGAAAGCATTTTCAACTCCTTCCCGATGTTCTCGCCCGATGGCAAAAAAATCTCCTGGAGCAGCAACCGCAATAATCACGGTACCCGCGACACCAATGTTTTTGTGGCAGATTGGGTGGATTAGGTTGATTGACGATTTTGGATTTTGGATTTACGATTGGGGCTTCGGTCATAGATTGGTTGCGGTAATTAATCAGGGCTTGGCTGAAAATTCAGCCAAGCCCTGTAATTATTCGGTGCAAATCCATGACCGAAGCCCAATCGTAAATCGTAAATCCAAAATCGTCAATTCTTCCCTGCCGCCACTCCATCAATTTGGAGCATATCCAGCATGATGCGCAGTGTTTCGTAAAGTTGAACGTCTTTTTGGCGCTCTTTGATCCAACTATCGTTGCGGGCTATGCGCGAGGTATCGCTTTGGATTTGTGGCAAATCAGCGGCGAGGTTGTTGATTTTGAAACTTTCGATGGACTTGAAAATATTATCGAATTGCTCGGCTTCTTGGTCTTGCTTTTTGTTCCACTGGCGATATTTCTCCGCTTGGAGCGGGTAGGTGCTGTCGTCTTTGCGCTTGCGAAGGCGAACGGCGTTATCGCTAACCTTTTGGAAAGTTGGATCTGCCTTAACCCGCGTTTGGCTATTGGATCTCAATTTATCGGCATCGGCAATATGATAAGCAGATTGCTTGAAGGGCACGGCCTCAATGGTGGTAGAAGCGAGCGGATAGTCGTTGTCGCGTTCGCCATTTTCGAGCAAATTATAAAAATCGGGCAACACGATATCGGGGGTTACGCCATCAAGTTGTGTCGTTTTGCCACTAATCCGGTAGAATTTCTGGATGGTCATTTTCATCTCGCCCAAAGGTTTCACGCTTTCATCAGAAGCAGCGTTGTCTAAGTCAAAGAAACGTTGCACGGTGCCCTTTCCATAGGTACTAGACGAACCCACGATGACGGCGCGTCCGTAGTCCTGCATGGCTGCAGCGAGAATCTCCGAAGCAGAGGCGCTAAAGCCGTTCACCATGACGATGAGCGCGCCGCCCCACTGCACACGGGCATCGTTGTCGCGGAGGATTTCGGCGCTCTTGCCACGGCTTTTCACTTGCACGATGGGGCCGTCTTCAATGAAAAGGCCGCTCATCGTCACCACATCACGGAGAGAGCCCCCCCCGTTGTTGCGCAGATCGAGGATGATACCCTTCACAGATTCTTTTTTCAGTTTTTCTACTTCGGTAGCAACGTCCTGTGCACAACTCGTGCGGCCGGTTTCAAAATCGGCGTAAAATTTTGGCAGGTAGATGTACCCAATGCGGTCTTGTTGCGCACTATTTTCGTTGAGGATCAAAGATTTGGCAAAACTTTCCTCCATAATCACCACGTCGCGGGTGATGGTGATGATTTTTTCTGAATCATCTGGTTTCCGGATAGTAAGGGTGACTTTGGTGTCTTTTGCGCCCCGGATTTTAGCGACTACATCATCAATGTCCCAACCCATTATATCTACCGATTCGGCATCGGTTTCACCCTGCGCTACTTTGAGAATCACGTCTTTAGCCTGCAAAACCCCTTGCTTCCAGGCGGGGCCGCCGGTCACAATCTCGGTAACGGTAGTTTTCTCACCATCGCTTTGAAGACGTGCACCAATGCCTTCGAGTTTGCCAGACATTTGTATGTCAAAATTCTCCTTTTCACGAGGGGAATAGTAGCCGGTATGTGGGTCGAAGTAATTGGTGATGGCGTTGAGATAAATTTCCAGACGTCGGTTGCGGTCGAGTTTTTGCATGCGTTTGTACCACTTGTCGTAGCTTTCCAAAAGCTTGCCGCGCTGTTCTTTCTCGATCGTTGCAAAGTCTTTTTTCTCGCCTTTAAACTCGGGTTTCTCCTGCTTGTCCTGTTCATCGGTGATGCGACTTAGGACTTCGTATTTCATCCAGCGTTCCCAGCGGGTGCGGAGTTCGGCATCGTCTTTAGCCCATTTGAGTTTTTCCCCATCGGCTTGAAGCTCGTCGTTTTTTGAAAAATCGAAGGGAGAAGCAAGGATTTCACGGTACCAGGTCTGTGTTTTGGCAAATGAGGCCTCGACGAGCGTAACTGATCGGTCGAAGCATTCAAAAGTGCCCGCCTTGGCTTGGTCGTCAAGTTGGAGCTCGTACGGTTTCAGTTGATCCACATCCGATTGGGTCAAAAAACGTTTTCCAGCATCCAAGTCCTTGAGATAGAGCGCATATACGCTTTTTGAAAAAGTATCGTCCATATCCTTTGGCTGGAAATGGCCGCGCGTCAGCACTTGTGAGATGGTGTTCATTAATGCTGCGTCGCGTTTGGGCGAACTACTTGGTCCGTTGTTGAATGGGTTGTACTCGTGGAAAAGAAGCACAATGCCCGCGATGCCAACAATAGAAAAAAGAGCGAGCGACGATTTGATTTTCATGTCGTAGATAAATTTGTCAAGGCTGAAAGCGCCTGAACGGCGAGGGAAAATTTGCATTGCCGAGTTGTGTTTTTGTATGGACAAAAAAAATAGTAGAATGGTTCATTTAGGGATTGCATCCCATAAAGAAAACTCAAACGCAAGAATTGCGCCTTGTGTGTGAGAAGCGCGACCTTTTTCTACAAAATAACAAAACGAAGATACTTACGGAAAAATACAACCGCTAAACGAAAGTCACTTGGCCAGTAATTTTTCCAGCCAATGCTCCCGAATGCCAAATCCTGCTTTAAGCGCAGCCACCTGGGACAAGGCTTTTTCGCGGCGGGTACCTGACAATCTGCTGTCACCCCTACCTGCCAACTGCCCACTGCGCGTGGCCGTAATCATCACATTTTTGGCGGTATGTTCCGTGGAGATAAATTCGAATACTTTGGTATGATAACCCTCGGCTTCTAGCAGCAGTGCGCGAATGCCGTCGGTCAGGATTTCGGCCTGCCGTTCTTCCAGAATGCCATGGTGGAGCAAAGGCGCAAGTTCGTTATGTGCTTGCATTTCGCGGCGGATTTGCTTGTGGCAACAAGGTGCGACTACGATGATCCGTGCTTTTTGTCTGATGCCTGCAGCCAGCGCCAGATCGGTAGCCGTGTCGCAAGCGTGGAGCGCGATGAGCATATCCAATTCCGCTGGATGGTAGTCGGCGATGTCTTGCGCCACGAATGTTAAGTTTTGAAAACCAACTTGTTGTGCGGTTTTATTGCAAAAATCAACAAGCCCTGGTCGGAGTTCAATACCTGTAATGTGCGGAGCAAGGCTGAGATGATTTTCCAAAAAATCGTAAAGCGCAAACGTCAGGTAGCCTTTGCCCGAACCCATGTCGGCGATGTGCGCACCAGACGGAATCGGACTGTCGCGCAGCAGGCTCTCGATGGTTTCGAGGTATTTGTTGATTTGCCGCCACTTGTCTTGATGAGCTGCCAACACTTCGCCTTTGGCATTGGTGATGCCCAGCTGGTGAAGCCAGGGTGCTGTAGGGTCGAGCAGGCGATTTTTTGGGCGATTGTGCGCGGTCGGAATTTCTGCGGGGGATTTTTGCGAAGGCTTTTTTTCTGAAAAATGGGCTGCACCTTTTTTGTCAAATTGAAGGAAAAAGTCACGTTCGGAGGTCAAAAGGTCGGCATTCAAAAACGCAGTGCCGAGCATTTTTTCCAATTGGGCAACAGTCTCATTCAACTCAAAATTCTTGACCTCATCGCGGGTTTTGTACCTAAAATTGAACGAGACGTGCAATCCCTTCTTCAATGCTACTGGACGGAGGTACAAGTTTTTCAAACCTTCCGGCGCAGTAGGGGAGGGCTTGCTCAAGGTACATTTGAGCAATTGGCCAGACTCGAAAGCTGTGCGAAAGGCGGTGAGGAATTGGGTGGTGGGTAACATAGGATGGTTAATGAAAACATGATCCATCCCGAATTTTAGTGCAGCCCCAGCGGGGCTAAATCTTGGTAGAAAATAGGTGGAAATTCGGGTTGGCGTGCCGTAGGTACGCTATCTG
>JACMMM010000776.1 GCA_014379065.1 Saprospiraceae bacterium | reverse complement strand
TTTACCTTTCAATAGTGCATGCACAACATCAATTCCGAACTGCTCCAACGCGTCGAAGCCAAATTTCAGGCCATCGGCCAAAATCCCAATACCCACCTTGAGGGTCTGGTGTGGGCAAAACCCATCACTTACTGGGATTATATCCAGACTGATGCGCTGCTGAATCTCCAGATACAGCGCACGACACTGCCCGACGAAATGGTGTTCATTATGTATCACCAAATCAACGAGTTGCTCTTCAAAATGATCTTGTGGGAAATCCAGCAGGTGTCGGACAGCGCTGAGCTGACCACTGCGTTTTTTGCCGAAAAACTGGCCCGCATCAGCCGTTATTTTGATATGCTGTCCAACTCCTTCAACATCATGCGCGACGGCATGGACGTGGAGCAATACCTGAAATTCCGCAATACCCTCACGCCCGCCAGTGGCTTCCAAAGCGCCCAGTACCGGCTTATCGAGTTTTGCTCCACGGATCTGATCAACTTGATTGACTATCGCTTCCGGGCCACGATTGACCGCAATACGCCCTACGAACATGCGTACGACCACCTCTACTGGCAAGCCGCCGGGAAGAACCACGAAACCGGCGAAAAAACCACGCTCATCCACCTGTTCGAGGAGCGCTTTAAAGCCGAGTTTCTACGCACCATGGAAGCCTACAATGAGAAAAATCTTTGGGCACGATTCCGCCAACTCCCTGCGGTTGATCGGGAAAACCCGGTTTTGGTAAACGCCATGCGCCACTACGACTACACCGTGAACATCTCCTGGGTAATGGCGCACTACCACGCTGCCGAAAAATACCTCGAAAGCAAAGGCCCGCCCGCCGAAGCGACGGGGGGCAGCGATTGGAAAAAGTACATGCTGCCGAAGTATCAGCGGCGGATATTTTTTCCGGAATTGTGGACTGAGGAGGAGCTGGAAAATTGGGGCGAGGAAACGTGATTCATATTGTTGTTGATAAAAATACAAAAACGGCTTCCCTGCATTGCTGAGAAGCCGTTTTTGGTAAAAAAGAACCACAATTACTTGTTTGGCACCAGGTTCGGATTCAGCAGATCATAAAACTGATTTAGTTTTGGCATGATAATGATTCGAGTGCGGCGATTAGTAGACCGACCCTCTTCCGTGTTGTTGGTTGTCAAAGCATTGTGCTCGCCCCGGCCTGCGGCAATGAGGCGATCAGGATTGATTTTGAAATCACGCTGCAAGGCCCGAACTACTGCAGTGGAGCGTTTCACGCTTAGATCCCAGTTGTCTTCCAATATCCCATTTTTATACGGTACATTATCTGTGTAGCCTTCCACCATTACTTCGAGCTCAGGGCGTGATTCGATGATGGCAGCGATTTTACCCAGCACCTGATTGGCCCTTGGGGTCAAAGTGTAACTACCGCTTTGGTAAAGCATTTTATCAGAGAGGTTGATAAACACCACCGTTTTATCCACTTTCACATCCACGTCTTTGTCCTCAATGCCGTCTTTGAGCACGGTTTTGAGGTTGAGTGCAAGCGCCAGATTAATGGAGTCCGCTTTGGTCTTGGCGGCTTGAAGCAAGCGGATATACTTGTCCTTGCCCTGCAGTTGAGAGAGGGTTTCTTTGATATTGTCGTTGGCTGATTGAGACAATACGGTAAGATCGCCCACTTGTGTGAGTTGCTTATCTCGTTGGGCTTTGCAGTCGGCGATTTGAGCGCGCAAGTCGGCCATTTGTTCTTCCCGGACCCGCATTTCGTTTTTGTTGGTCGATCTAGCTGATTCACAGGCAGACAGTTGGGCCATAAGCTCGTTCAATTGTACGCCGTATTTGGCCAAATCCTTGTTGGCAACATCCAACTCGGTTTGCAGCGTTGATTGCATGGATCGGTACTTCTTTTTGGTCACACATGAAGGGGTCATCATAAGCGCCACTGAAAGGCTTAGCAGGAAATACTTTACTTTGATTCTCATAATATTGCAATATTTAGCTGTAAAAAATGGGTGATATTTGATTCTTTGTAACAAGTAAATGCCAAAAAACAAAATAATTGTAAATTAGTTTTACTTGAAACGGGAATCTGGGCATCCCATCTCCCCAAAGCATTTTTAAAAGTATCCGAAATATCATAAAAAATCCATGCCAACCCCCTTTCATCCCCAAAGTGTGGCTTGAGCGCCCACCTTACGCTACGCTCCCATGATCCATTTTTGGATTTGCTCATTTCAGGCACTGACCGAGGTCTTATCCGAGCCTGTCGAAGGTCATTATGTTCCCTAATCAAGGTCATTATCCCACGCGTTCCAACACGGATACTTTTGTACCAAACTTAATCAAGATGAGAAGTAAATTTTTTATTCTGTTCTTTTTCGCACTTTCGGTTGCCTACGGGCAGGGAATCTACCGCGCATCCAACTTTTCTTTGGCGATCAAAGGAACGTCTAATCTCCACGACTGGCAGTCCAATGCTAATGAAGTACGGGCAAATGGTTCAGTAACCATAACCGCTGGAGTCCTGAAATCCATTCAGGCACTCAGCGTGGAAATCCCGGTCAAGACCATTAAAAGCACTAAAGGCTCCATCATGGACAACAAAACCTATGATGCACTGAATGCAAACAGCAACCCGAACATCACGTACAAATTAGAAAAGGTGACTGCTTTGAATTACCGCGCTGGCAGTTATGATATCAATGCCACAGGCAATTTGACCATCGCAGGGACTACCAACAAAATTGACATGTATGTGCAAGGTAGTCTCAGTGGTGACGGTAGTATCATCTTCAAAGGATCGAAAAAACTAAAAATGACCGACTATAAGATAAAGCCGCCTACTGCCCTCATGGGCACCATGACCACAGGCGATGAAGTTGAAATAGTCTTCCAAGTGACCTTGAAACAATTTTAACAAAATTAAAATCAACTTAAGTCATTCTCTATTTATGAAAAGCAGACTAATTCTTTCTGTTATGGTGCTTATTTTTTGCGCCAACTGGGCAATTGCTCAGCAACCTTCACTCCAGTACTATCGTGGCTGGAATAAAAACGCGATCAATGTTTTTGAACCCTCAAAAAATGACTCCGTAGAATACACCGGATTCAAAATGCGAATCGGCGGCAGTTTTACCCAGGATTTCCAATCAATAAAGCATGAAAACTCGCCGACTTATGTAGCAGTCTCTGGAACAAACGCTACCAATAGAAACCTGCTTTATGGCGTGATAAAAGCCGAAGATTCCACTTCTGCAACGCTTGCCGGTTTCAACCTGGCAATGGCCAATCTTAACTTTGATTTTCAGATTGCAGATGGTATTCGCGTTAGCCTGGAAAACTACATGTCAACCCGCCACCACTCCGAATTTTGGGTGAAAGGTGGATACATCCAGATTGACAAGTTGCCTATGCTGGGCAATCCAAAATGGTTTGAAAAGTACCTCCGGGTCAAAATCGGACACTTCCAACCTAATTTTGGTGACATGCAGTTCCGTCGCACGGATGGTGGCAACGCCATGTTCAACCCCTTTGTTGAAAACTATATAATAGATGCTTTTTCAACGGAAATCGGAGGCGAGGTGTATGTTTTCCCAGTGGACGGTTTTATGGCCATGGTCGGCATGACATCCGGCTTTATCAATGGCAATGTTGAAAATTATTCTGATGAAGTAAATGCCTCCGGCGCTGTGGCCACAAAAAAGAGCCCGTCTATCACCGCGAAAGTGGCTTACGACAAAACCTTTAATGATTTGCGTTTCCGCTTATCTGCTTCGTTGTACAACAACAGTAACATTCAACGCAATACCCTTTACGCTGGAGACCGCACGGGTTCCCACTACTTTCTGGCCATGGAACCTGCGCTGCAAACCAACGGGACCGCAACGGCGGCAAGTGCTCAGTTTACCTCCGGGCGTTTCAACCCGGATGTGCCCAACCGGGTACAGGCCATCATGATCAACCCATTTGTAAAATTCAAAGGTTTGGAAGTGTTTGGTTCCTATGAAATTATCAACGGCAGCAACTACGCGGATGTGAGCGGACCTGTTGAACGCAGAGTATGGGAAAAGCGCAATTTCACGCAGTATTCTGTGGAAGGTGTTTATCGTTTCCTCGCGAACGAACAGCTGTATGTAGGTGCACGATACGTAGCCGCTAAAGGCGAACCACGCGGAATGCTTGATGCCAATAACAATCAAATTGAAGTTACAATTGACCGCTTGGCGTTTGCCGCAGGTTGGTTCCCAACTAAAAACCTGCTTCTGAAAGGCGAATACGTCCTCCAAAACTATACTGACTTTCCAACGACCGACTATCGGAACGAAGGCAAATTCAGTGGGTTTATGATCGAAGCGGTTATTGGGTTTTGAGTTTAATGGTTGTTGAGGGGTTGAGATGTTGAGGTTGTTGAGATCTCAACCAACTCAACATCTCAACCCCTCAACAATCTCAACAACCTCAACCATCTCAACATGTCTTACAATTGGATTTTCAATTTCCTGATTTTGATAGGGATGGTTTGCTTGATGGGCACCACTACTGCTAGCGACAAAAAACGCTATCAGATAGAAAGTGGCAGCCGGTTATACCTAAAAGGTACTTCAAACGTAAACGCATTCACCTGCGATTGTGAAGACCAGTACGCCGGGCAAATCGTGGAGGTAGATCGGAAAGGTGCTTATGCCCGCTTTCGCAATGTTGATCTGCTGATGAAATCAAGGAATTTTGATTGTCACAACCGCAAGATCGACAACGACATGCAGAAAGCACTTAAGACAGATTA
Organism: Saprospiraceae bacterium; assembly: GCA_014379065.1. Lineage (GTDB taxonomy): Bacteria > Bacteroidota > Bacteroidia > Chitinophagales > Saprospiraceae > M3007. Next base: position 1,177 of record JACMMM010000776.1, on the reverse strand, counting down.
TTATCCTTATATCAAAATCTCCTTGGTAGATACCTGGCAGGACCCCAAATATCTCGATGGAGATTCTAAGGAATGGTTTGACCTACAGGCGAATGTCAATATCACCATTACGAATGTAACCAAGATGCAGTCAATACCTGCCAAAGCCAGGGTGCTAGGCCCAAACCGTTTTCAACTACGCGGACAAAATGCGCTACAGATGAGCGCCTTTGGCATTGACCCTCCGGAAGCCATGATGGGAATGATCAAAGTGGACGACTGGATCACTTTTCATTTTGACCTGATTGTATTTGTTGAGCAAGTTCAGTGACCTAGTGCCGCAAACAGCCTGTTTGAATTCGCCCATTTTTTCACAAAAAATAAAGGTTTTACCATGCAAAAGTTTCTAATCAAAGGCATCGTTGCGGGTGCGGTACTTTTGGGGTTCAGCTATGCAGCGCTCTATCTGGTGGTTGCATTGTTCCCGAATCTTGCAGAGCAGTATTACGACCCGGTTTTTAGTTTTGAAGGGGATAAAGCGGTGTTGTATTTTATACACCCTTTTATCCTGAGTTTTGCGCTGGCCTGGTTTTGGCGGCGTTTTAAAAGCCTGTTTCACGGTCCATTTTGGTGGCGTGGAATTGAAATGGGGTTGGTGTACGGCCTGGTCGCCACCCTCCCGGCTATGTGGATCCTATTCAGTGCGATGTCCGTATCCCTAGGCCTGGTGATATCCTGGTTGCTCTATGGCGTATTTCAGGCCATCTTGGTGGGTATTATATTTGCAAAGATCAGTCCTTGATCAGGTGTATAGGGAGTTGAAGAACAAAGTCTTTTAGGGCATAAGATGAGTCATCCCAAATTTTGTGGGGACGGTGCGTAGCACCCAAAACGTCGGTAGAAAGGTCAATTGCAGTCATTTAAGAGGTGCGTAGCACCGCAACTTGTACTCGCTTAACCGAACCCGTTGCGGTGCTACGCACCTAAATCCTTGAATAGCTTGGCATTTCTACCTACGTTTTGGGTGCTACGCACCTAATTGCGCTCAAAATGACATGAGCCACCCCAAAAATTTGGGATGACTCATGTTATATGCCTTCACCAATATTTCTGGAACTACAATTTTTCCAGTTTCATCACTTTGTTCCCCTCTCTGCAATTCAGCACAATATAATAGGTGCCGGGTTTGGTGTTTGCG
>JACMMM010000775.1 GCA_014379065.1 Saprospiraceae bacterium | reverse complement strand
GAGGTTCGGCTGCCATTCACGGGGCCGCGGAGGCTTTCGCTGATCAAATCGAATTTTCTCGTTACAGACTTGAATCTCTTTTTTGACGCAGGGCTGGCGTTTTATGAGTTTGATGAGTTGAAAAAAGAATCCTTGAATTTCCACGAGCCTATCTTTTCAACCGGGGTTTCCCTGCGCGTCAATTTGTTTGGCTACCTGGTGCTGGAACCGTATTTCGCATTGCCGCTTACTGCACCCGAAAGCGAAAGGACTTGGCGGTTTGGGTTGAATTTTATTCCGGGTTGGTAAATTTTTTGACAGGATTTACAGGATGAACAGGATTGTGGCACCAATTTGTCGGCTTTGCCGACAACCCCTCTTAAATCCTGTTTATCCTGTAAATCCTGTCAAAAATTTAACCCTCCATCTTTTTCCGGCGCAGCAAAAACATCTGTCCCAAATAATTTTTCGACAAATCCTCTTTGATGCCGAAAGATTCGGGTTCATGTCCGGGATTGGTGTGCGTTCCGAACAACACATCCATCAGCGGGCAGATATTGGCATAATTGCCCGCGTCTCGGTCTTTGTCGTGGTGCCAATGATGAAGTTCAGGGGAGCCTAGCAAAATGCCCAAATAGCCCAAGGGCAGGCGGACATTGGAATGGATGTAAATGGCCCATACTCCGCGAAAGGCGATCAGCCCTGCCAGCGTTTGCAAGGGAAAGCCGAGCGCAAACGCTGGCAAATTGATTATGCCGATAGTATAGAGCGTATCCAAAGGATGTTCGCGGTGCGCGGCCAGCCAGTCTAAATGCTCTGCGCTGTGGTGCACCTTGTGGAATTGCCACAGGAAATTCACCCGGTGTTGCAGCCGATGCGCCCAATACACCAGAAAATCGGAGAGCACAACCACTTCAATGGCTTGCAACCACCAAGGTTGATGCGCTACGGCAGCTCGAAAAGAAGCGGGAATGAAGGGGTTTAGCCAATACTCAAAGTGGTCTAAAGTCCAGAATACCAGACTTATCCACAGCAGGTTTTGGCCCAAAAAGTAAAACAAATCCAGCCGCCACTGGGGGCGGAAAATGGGCTGGCCTTTTTTTGCCGGGAACATTTTTTCCATTGGAATAAACGTCACCACCAAAAACAGCAGGCTCAAACCTATGGCCAACAATTGGTCGAGCGGGTTCATTTGAGATGTTTTTCAGACTTGACTATTTTGATGGCCTGGGTAGTATCCACTGCGGAGATGAAGATCACCCCTGATTTTGAGCTCATCATTCTTGGACGGGTGAGACTGTCCAAAACGACTTTAAAGCGTGCTTTTTCTTGTTCCGAAAGTCGAGGAAGATGTTGAGGGCCATACCTTAAAATCGCTAACGCGAGCGAAGAGTCTGCACGATCGGAATTAGGGTCTGCGAAAGAAACCCGAAGTTCTTCATAGCCGCTTCTACCAGTCTGAAGAGCAGCGTATATCTGCCGAAACTCAGGCGCTTCCTCGACAGAGAGATGCGCCACATCGTACCGTGTGCGTAGAATATTCATTGCAATAAGGGTATCGAATCTGGTGCCCACCACCGCTTCAAGTTCGGCAGGTTTTCTTTCCCTTTTCTTTTTTTTCTGAGGTGGCGGAGGGGCTGGAGGTGCGGATTTAGAGCCGTACATTAAGAAATTCTCGGACGATAACCTTTCCTGAGTTGTCTCTCGCAAAATCTGCTTGAACTGAACACTGTCAAACCAAGGCGGCTGGAGGCTGTCTTGTTTTACCTGAGAAAACCATGTTGGCAGTGATGGAGTGGCTTCAAAAATACCTCCTCGATATAAAACGAGGCTTCCGATCATAGAAGAAAAAAGGGCCAAAGTGCCAAACTGGAGCAAACGTGGGGGGAGTTTCATAGGGAGGAAGTTTTGTGCTTGAGGTGAGGGAATATAGATGAGGAGATAACGCTTGAGAAAGGAAAAACGTGAAAGCATTCAAAAAAATTCTCCCTTTGGTCTTATACATCATTTTACTCCCCTACCCGCACAAACTGCGCCATCTGCCTTTCCCCTTTGGGCGTGATGATCTCGAGGAAATAAAGCCCATTTGGCAAGGTCTCCGGCAGCCCGAGCGATTGATATTCTGTGCTTGCCAAAACGCTGCGTTGCAACACCGCTTGCCCACGACTGTCCAATACCCGCAGCTGCAAATCCTGACCCGCCCAAGCCGACAGGTCGGCAAACAACGCCCCACTCGTCGGGTTGGGGAACAGCCTGATACTCTGAGTCTCAGATTCAGAAACTGTCCGCTCGCTCCCTTGTTTCCCCCCTCCCGGGGGCGTTACGCCGATGGGGCAATTGAACGTATTCATGTGCGCCTCATAATAGACCTGTGGCTCCAAACGGGACACGATGTGGATGTAGGTCACATCTGCCTGCGCGGGCAAGGTGTAGCGTAGCACATCGAATTCTCCGTCGGAAATACTGTCATTCGTGGACTTAAAACGGACGGAATAGGTAGGCGAGAAGTTGGGGTTGCGCACTAAGTATTCGCGGCCAGAAGTGGGCGCCGTGTAGATCGAGTTGTTGGCGGGACTCATCGCGATCATGCCGTCCGGGATCTGGATGGCGGTATAGCTCAGTTTGTTGGCACAAAAATTTGTGACACGGATGCGGTACGTCCGGTTTTTTTCGGCATCGGCGGTGATGCTGAGCAGTTCGTATTTCATGCAGCCGATGGTCTTAATGTCACAGGGCAATTCTTCGCGCACGGTGACGACAAAGCAGCAAGAAGCCGTTTGACCACAACTATCAGCAGCCTGCCAGCAGACCTGTGTGCTGGTGGGCGGGAACAGGCTGCCCGAATGCAAGCCCGCAGTGAGCCTGAGCGCGATGCCCGGACAAGGGCAGTCGCTTGCCGCCGTGGGATCTGGATAGGTGACAACAATTGGCCCAGTGCCCGGCGTGGTTATCACGCTGACATTGGCCGGACAGGCGATGCTTACATTGGAGGGCGCAGGCGTAAGATGCTCTAGGGTGTAGGTAGCGATGGTGTCGCAGCCTACTACAGCAGGCAGGGTGAGCGTGACGGTCGCAGGCTGCGTGTAACCGATGCCGCCCAGCGTGACCGTTTCGCCGGGGCAAAATTCTATGATTTGGCTCAACGTGGGTTGCGCTTTCAAAGTCAAGTGGTAAGTCGCCAAGGTGTCGCAAGCGCTGCCCATACCGGGAAGCGTCAGGTTGACCGTGGCCGGGGCGGTATAGTTTTGTCCGCCGAGCGAGACGGTTTTGCCTGGACAAAGAGCAATGCTCTCATTGATCGAAACTTGTGGTTTCAAGGTCAAATTATAAGTAGCAATTGTATCGCAAGCGTTACCCGAACCTGCAAATGTCAGCTTGACCGTGGCAGGAGCTGTATAGTTTTG
>JACMMM010000774.1 GCA_014379065.1 Saprospiraceae bacterium | reverse complement strand
TATTCTATTTTTTTGATTTGTATTTTTTCATTATGGTTTCTAATTTATTAAACCTGTCATCCCATATTTTGCGGAATGGTTCAATGAACTCGGCTACTTCCTTCATTTGTTTTGCATTGATGAGATAATAGATTTCCCTGCCGTTTTGCTCTTGCTTAAGCAATTCACACTCAGTAAGTATCTGAATATGCTTTGAAACTGTTTGCCGTGATGATTTGAAATTGTCGGCAATGGCGCCTGGCGTTAATGCGTGTACAGCAAGCAAGGTGAGAATTGCCCTTCTTGTGGGGTCTGCAATTGCCTGGAATACGTCTCTTCTTGATTTCATAATGCAGTCATTTGACTGCAAATATAGTGCAGTTATTTGACTGCGCAATGTTTTTTTAATATTTTTTGTTGAGGGCTATTCTTCAGTTAAGGTCGGGGGCTGTTTGCGCCGGCGTCGTGATGCCCGACGGAAGCTCCGTTATACTGAAGTTGCGAAAGTGAATTTCGGCACCTTCCGACTCCAGACACAAATATCCTTTCTTCTGGGAGGCCTGACTAAGGCCATTTACAAATTTGCCGTTCACCGAGAGCTTCACGGTCCCATCCACACAAATCACATCGTAGGTATTCCATTCACCTCTTCCCTTGCACCGGCTTTCAAGCGACATGCTCCGGGTTCCGCGCGGGTTGTCGGGAACGGTTTGTACTCCGCCTACACCAAAGAGTTCTCCCTGAACATAAGCGAGCGGAGGAGTAACACCATCGCGCTTGTTCAGGTTAACCCAATCCGACTCAAGCATTTGGACCTCGACACCATTTGGAAGGCGCGCTTCCCCTGGTTTAGCATCGCTCCAAACGAATACGCCTGAGTTGCCACCGGGTTCCATGTGCATCCATTCTACGTGCAGGATAAAATTTTCATATTGTTTCTCACTGCGCATGACCCCGATCGGTTTTCCTGTGCAGATTAGTTCGTCCTTGCGGAGACTCCACGTTTCTGGATCAGTGTTGACATTAACCCAGGTGATGTCGGTTTTTTTGGAATTAGAGTGATTGAGTTCCAGGCCGAACTTCAAGGGGTTCTGGGCTTGGCTGATGTGAGTCAGACATATCAACGCCGCAACGCAGATTTGTAACGTCACGAATGACTGGGTGCCTTTTTTGAAATTCATGTAGACCATGCTCTTGAGGTTCGTACGTAATATTTTCAGAACTAATGCGGGCGGGCGTCCACGAACGGCGCGGCGCAAGCCGGGAATGTGCGGTCAGCAAGCGCGCTGGCGCGTGCGCGGCAGAGGCGCGTAGGCGCGCAGCGTTCGTGGTGCCTTTTTCTTTTGCGGTACTTTTCTTTTGGGCAAACAAAAGAAAAGTACCTACTACTACTCTTACCGGTTGATAAGGTACAAGTTTTTCGACATCCGCGCTCCGCCTCTAAGCTCTATCCAGCCCGTTCGCTGACGTACCCCACTGCCCGCCGCCGGACATCGGCCCGGTGGCCTTCAGTCAATTTTCGTTGATTCATGTGCTTTTCAACACTGGCACAGTTATTATTCCTACATTTAGGAAATTAGTCTCCTATGAAGAAATACCAGCTTGGCGAATTCGAGGAAGTTGTCATTCTCACCATAGGCATTCTTTACAAGGAAGCCTATGGCGTGTCCATTAAAAAAGAGATTGAATCGCGATTGGGTCGCAACGTGAGTATGGGCGCCATGCATACTGCTCTCGTCCGACTTGAGGACAAAGGCTACCTCAAATCCTCTAACGGGCAGGGTACGGAAGAGCGGATGGGCCGACCAAAAAAATACTTCGAGATCACGGCCCTCGGAAAGAAGGCTATGGAATATTCCAGGAACACGCGCAACGAGTTGTGGAAGGCAATACCGAAGGTGGCAATGGAAGTCAAGATGGCATCTCTCACGTAGCATGACGATACACCATCCACCAAAACTAGCCCACCGCTTCTTTCGCTGGTACTGCCATCCAAAACTGGTAGACAACATCGAGGGCGACTTGCTGGAAGTATACCAGGAAAGAGTGCGCACCATCGGAAAACGACACGCGGATCTCAGGTTCAATTTCGACGTGCTTTCCCTTTTCAAGAGGAACATCATTCGGCCAGTAGAAGGAATCAAAACGCTAAATACATTCGGCATGTTCAAAAGTTATTTTACCCTTGGTTGGAGAAACATTCTTCGAAGCAAGGGTTACGCGTTCTTAAACATTTCGGGTTTAGCCATTGGGCTGACTGCAGCGATACTCATTTTGCTTTGGGTGCAGAATGAAACAAGCTATGACGGTTTCCATACCAAAGCAGACCGCACCTACCAACTCTTCAGCCGTGACTTGAACAATGGCAAGCTGGACGTGTGGGGATACACGCCTGCGCTGATGGCGCCGGAACTGATTCAATCGTATGGCGAAGTAGATGATGCAGTTCGCCAGCGGGTTGTTTTCTTTCTGCTGAAGGCTGGGGAGAATCGTTTCAACGAAATGGGTGCCTTTACAGATCCAGGATTTCTGACCATGTTCTCTTTTGGGCTTTTGGAGGGGCAAGCGAATGCACTGCAGGACGACTTTGGAATTGTGTTGTCGCGGGCGATGGCCATCAAGTTATTCGGCACCGTGGACTGCCTGGGGCAGACCGTGACCGTCAACGACAACGATAGCTTTAAAGTAACGGCCGTGATGGAAGACCTGCCTCGCAATACCAGTTTTGATGCCTTTACCTTCCTGTTGCCATGGAAGTACTTCACCCGGCTAGGTTGGGATCAAAACCAGACCTGGGCAACAACAAACACTGGTACCTACGTCTCGCTGAAAGATCCAGGTGACGCGGGCTCTTTCGATGCAAAACTGAACGGCATAGTCAAAAGCCATGTGAAGGATGGTGAGGGTTCCACGCGTGAAGTGTTTATCCATCCGCTCACCAAGCTGCATTTATATTCAAAGGCGGAGAACGGGCAATTGACAGGCGGGCGCCACGAAACGGTTACTATGTTTTCAATCATCGCTGGTCTAATTGTGCTCATTGCTTGCATCAATTTTATCAACTTGAGCACTGCCCGAAGTGAAAAACGGTCGAGAGAGGTTGGCGTACGCAAAATTGCGGGTGCCCACAGGAGCTCGCTCGTCATGCAGTTCTTAGTGGAGAGCACGCTGCTGGTGGCATTTGCTTTTGTCATCGCAATGATCCTGGTCACCTTGTCTCTACCACTATTCAACCGGGCCCTCAACACTTCCCTGACACTCGAGTTGGTTCAGTT
>JACMMM010000773.1 GCA_014379065.1 Saprospiraceae bacterium | reverse complement strand
GCCTACAACCGCAAAAACCCGTTTTTCCTATTTACAGACACGGAAGAAGTCAATGGTAAGTACAAAACCGTGCTAAAGAAAGCAGCACTTTTCCCTGTCATTCCTTACTTCGCCTGGAGTTTTAAATTCTAATCGTGGACACTGGACATTGGACTGCTGGACTTTGGAAGTCCAAGGACCAACGTCCAAAATCAAAAGTCTAAAACAATGAAAAATATACTGTTTATCCTCTCTTCGCTCGCACTGGTTTCTTGCGAAGATTTTTTTAGCCAAACGGTGGAAATAGACCCGCCGCCCTACACCAAACAGCTGTCGTTCCACCTGAACCTGACCGATCAGGATTCAAGTGTCCGGTTGGTATTGACCCGTAATTTCGGTATCTTGGAGACGGTGCCGAGCTACAACGATTATTTCGTCAAAGAGGGCTCTGCGGAACTGTATAAAGACGGTCAAAAATGGATTGCACTCGCTCCCTTGAGTGCCGACAGTTCCTTTGTGCTTGTAGGTGATTTGCCCGAGCCGTTGCAATCAGGCAGTACCTACGAAATCCGAGCCGAGCATCCTGACTACCCAAAAGTGAGCGCAACGCAGATAATGCCCAGTGATTTTGTAGTGGATTCTGCCCGCATAAAGGTCAATTCAAGTTCGGGACAGAATGGACAGCAATTCGACTTGATTGAAGTGTTCCTCCAAGATCAGCCGGGGGTGCGCAACTACTATGAAGTGGCGATTTCGACCATAAACTATATAACGAACTATGACCCCAGTACTGGGCAATTTGACACCTTGGGCGTTTATAAATACCCAGTTTATCCAGAAGATTTTTCCGATCCAAATGTGGCTTTTGGCGTAAAAGGTAGCGGCCTCATTGGCGATCAATTTTTTGATGGGCAGGCTTATAAGTTTCAGGCGAGGATTTATAGTGGTTATGGCAGCGAGTACACCATCCGTGTGCGCAACATTACAGAAGATTATTACCGTTGGTCGCGCTCCTATGAGGCAAAATACGATGCCGATGAAAACCCGCTTGTGGAGCCAGTATCGGTGTTCGACAACTTAGTGGACGGGCTTGGTATTTTCTCGGTGTCCAGGGAAAAGGTTTATCTAGTACGATAAGAAAAGACAATTTTTGAAAAGGCAGCAACACGGAATGTCGAGTTGCTGCCTTTTTCATTTCCAAGAACCTGCTTACTCAAAAGTCTGCTTACTTTTGCAGCCCCCATAAACAAATCCACACATCGACAAATCAACAAACCTTGCCACTCATCAAATCAATTTCCGGTTTTCGCGGCACCATCGGGGGGCGACCGGGCGACAATCTGACCCCGCAAGACATCGTGGAATGTACCGCAGCCTTTGGCCAGTGGGTGCTGAACACGACAGGTAACCCCAATATCGTGGTGGGGCGCGACGGGCGTATTTCAGGTGAAATCGCCAGTGCATTGGTGGTGAACACCCTGCGGAGTATGGGTATTTCAGTGGTTGATCTTGGGCTAAGCACTACGCCCACGGTAGAAATTGCCGTGCCTTTGGAAAAAGCGGGCGGCGGCATCATCCTCACCGCAAGCCACAATCCCAAGGAGTGGAACGCCCTGAAATTGCTCAATCACAAAGGTGAATTTATCAGCGCGAAAAATGGCGCAGAAGTCTTGGATTTGGTGACCCAAAAGTCGGTTGAATATGCTAGTGTGGACAAACTTGGCGCGTATCGTCAAGACGGTTCATACATCAAAAAGCACATCGCTCAAATCCTTGCCCATCCGCTCGTGGATGTTCAGACGGTTCGCGCCAAAGGCTTCAAGGTCGTGGTGGACACGATTAACTCCACAGGTGCTCTGGCCGTTCCACCCCTGCTCGAAGCACTTGGTTGTCAATGTATTCTGGTCAATGGTGAAATTACGGGCCACTTTGCCCACAACCCAGAACCCTTGAAAGAACACCTTGGCCAGCTAGCCACAGATGTTAAATTTCATAAGGCAAATCTTGGTATTGCAGTGGACCCGGATGTGGATCGCCTCGTGTTTATGTGTGAAGACGGCGAACTTTTTGGCGAGGAATATACCCTTGTGGCCATAGCAGATTATGTACTTTCAAAACATGGTGGCGGCAACACGGTCTCAAACCTCAGCAGCACCCGAGCTTTGCGCGATGTGACGCTGAAATATGGGGGTGAATACTTTGCGGCAGCAGTTGGCGAAGTAAATGTGGTTGACAAAATGAAGGCGGTTAAAGCGATTATAGGAGGTGAAGGCAATGGTGGAATCATTGTTCCAGAGCTACATTATGGTCGTGATGCACTGATCGGTATTGCCCTGTTTCTCAGTCATTTGGCGCAGTCTGGCAAGCAGATTTCAAGGCTGCGCAAGACATACCCTGACTACCACATGGCCAAATCTAAAATCGACCGCTCGCCCGATATCAACCTTGAAAAAATCTTTGCAGCACTGCGGGAAAAATACCACCGGGAGCAAATCAATACCGAAGACGGTCTCAAAATTGACTTTGAGGATGGCTGGGTACACCTGCGCCCCTCCAATACCGAACCGATTATACGGGTTTATTCCGAAAGCCATTCAGCGGTAATTGCGGGAAATTTGGCGAAGAAGATTATGGCGGATATTGGGGAGATGAAGTAGTTTTATCTCCTAAAAAAGCCTTTTGGTGTTCCCGCTGATTGGAAAACGCTTTAACATTATGCGCATCACAAGTATCACGCTCGAAAATTTCAAACGGTTCACTCACTTGGAACTGCGTGACATCCCAGCATCTGCCAAATTGGTGCTGCTTATTGGAGCAAACGGGAGTGGAAAGAGCAGCATTTTTGATGCGTTTGAATGGATTAGAAAGCCCAAAAAGATAGTTGATTATTATGAAAAAAAGGCTGGTGTACAGATTTCAGCCCTTGTGACTTTGACTGACGGGCAGACAATCCACAAGGTTGACCAAACTTATCCAGTTGGAGCTGAGCTGATATCGCAATTCTATGGCCGCAGTAGCAATCGGATAATGCCGCGCATCGCTGCACAAGGCAACATTGGCGCAGTGAAAAATGATGAGGATGCTCCTCAGTTTTACATTGACGCAGACAACCGCTTCCAAAATGATGTATTCAAATATATTAGCGATATAAATCAAGCACTTCGTGCACCCACTTTTGAGGGCAAAAGCGCGGACACGTTAGAGATTTTCAAGAGTTTTATAGATCCCTTCAATCAATCGCTGCGAAACGTGCTTGGCAATGATGAGAACACCGCAATCCAAATACTGCGTTTTGAAGAGGCCGACACTCCCGGGCTGCCGGCTAAACTGTTATTTAAAAAAGGAGAGGTGGAAATCAACTATGACTTACTTAGTCATGGTGAAAAACAAGTAGTCACGCTATTATTAAATTTTTTGGTGCGAGACCGTTACCATCAAAAAACCATCTTTTTCATTGACGAAATGGATGCGCACCTAAATACTGCACTCCAATATGCATTGCTGAAAGAAATTGTTGAAACATGGATTCCCGAAGGATGTCAACTCTGGACGGCAAGCCATTCTCTCGGCTTTATTCGTTTTGCTCAAGAATCGCCAGAGGCAGTTACGTTTGATTTAGATGAGCTTGATTTCGATCTTCCGCAAACACTTTTCCCTGTTCCGAAAGAACACGTCGAAGTTTACGACATCGCTGTAGGCAAGGATTTTCTGTCATCGCTTTTAAAGCTAAACCGCCTCTTTTTTGTGGAAGGGAACGACAAAAATATTTATGCATCACTTAACTTGCCAGGCTTGCTTTTCATCGGCGAACTTAAGCGCAATGCGGTTTTTCATAAAGTTCGAAGCGGTCAATATAGCGGCATTGTTGACCGCGATTATTTGACTGATGACGATGTGAAAATAATCAGGGAGCATTACCACACATTGTTTGTATTGGACTATTACTCAATAGAAAACTACCTTTTTCATCCAGAAAATTTGGCTGATTATCATCATGCGCATGGTGTTCAATTCGACAGAGAAAAGTATGCAATTGATATCAAGCGTGAAAAAAACAAAGTGAAAAAAGATATTGATCGAAGTATTCCGCTTAAACGTACGGAATACCCTTACTTCAAAGAGCCCGAATCAAAAAAGCCTCTGTTCCGCAAGCGTTTTGCCAACGAAGGTGAAAATCTCGAACAAGCAAAAATGTTTTATACGCTATTAGAATCTGAAAATTTTGAAGATTTCTACAAAATCTTACCGATGAAAACCTATTGTACACAACTCGTTCAACGGCAAAATATCGCCAAGAGCGACTTGGCCAAAACCAATTGGTTTGCTGAAAAAATCAAATTATTGCTTAACAGTTGATATGCTTTCACCGATCCTCCTCGAATTCTTCGAACGCGAACTCCTCAAACTAAAAGAGGAAATCGGCCTTTACGTCGAAGAGTCTGCCATTTGGGAAATTCGCCCCGGCATCAGCAATTCAGCGGGTAATCTGTGCTTGCACCTGATTGGCAACCTCAACCATTTCGTCGGTTCGGTGTTGGGCAACACAGGTTATGTTCGTCAACGAGACGATGAGTTTGCGCTGAAAAATATCCCTCGCGCCGAATTGCTTTTGAGCATTGATCAGACCATTTTAATGCTAAAAAATATCCTTCAAGAAATTCAGGAAGCAGATTTTGACAAAATTTACCCCCAAGAAAAACACGGCAAAGTGGTGACGACTCGGTATATGCTGCTCCACTTGCTTACGCACCTGAACTACCATTTGGGGCAGGTTAATTATCACCGAAGGTTGATATGAAAAAAAGGTTGATGAGGGTTTATAAAGTTTATCAGGGTTTATAAACGCACTCAAATACCGATTTAGGACTTTTCAGATTCAACCATCAACTCTAATCAACTTTATAAACCCTCATCAACCTTTTTAAGCGAATTCCATGCAACGAGTCTATTTCGACAACGCCGCCACCACCCCCATTTCCGAAGAGGTCATCAACGCGATGCTGCCCATCTTGCGCGGCCAATACGGCAACCCATCGAGCATACATGCCGAGGGTAGGAGCGTACGCGCTGCGGTGGAATCTGCTCGTAAATCCGTAGCACAGAGCATCGGAGCCGGCACAGGAGAAATTTTCTTTACCTCAGGTGGTACGGAAAGCAACAATATGGCCATCAAATGCGCTGTGCGTGACCTGGGTGTTCAACGGATCATTAGTAGCCCGACCGAGCACCACTGCGGCACACATGCCATTGAAACGGTGGAGAAAGTGAATGGCGTGGAAGTCGTGTGGCTACCGGTAGATGTTGTTGGAAGACCTGATTATCAAGCATTAGAAAAGGCGCTGGCGGAATCTAATGGGAAAAAAACACTCGTGTCGCTCATGCATGCCAACAACGAAATCGGTACCATGATTGATCTGGGCAAGGTGTCCGGTTTGTGTCGTCAATATGGGGCGCTTTTCCATTCGGATACGGTGCAGACCGTTGGTCATTTCCCCCTCAGTGTGCAAGAAACACCCGTCAATTTCCTGTCTGGCGCGGCGCATAAATTCCACGGCCCCAAGGGAGTAGGCTTTATTTATATAAGTCCCGATTCGCCCATCAAGCCATTTATTGACGGCGGAGCGCAGGAGCGCAACATGCGCGGCGGCACTGAAAACGTGTACGGTATTGTCGGCTTGGCAAAAGCGCTGGAGCTCGCAACCGCCGAAATGAGCTTGCGGGTTGAGCATATCTGCGATGTCCGCAACTATCTGAAAGAAAGGCTTTTAGAGGAGTTTGAGGACATCCACTTCAATGGCGACTGTGATGGTGCAAGTCTTTATACCGTGCTCAATGTGTCTTTCCCGCCCAATCCGAAAAACGAAATGCTACTGCTTAGCCTTGATATTGCGGGCATCAGTTGCTCGGGTGGTTCTGCTTGTTCAAGCGGCTCGGAAAAAGGCAGCCATGTGCTAGAAGCTATGCATGCTGACCCTGCTCGGAAGAGCATTCGATTCTCGTTTTCGCACTACAATACCCGCGCAGAGGTGGATTTTGTAGTGGAAAAACTGAAAACGATTTTACCCGTGCGGGAAATGATAGCTGTCTAATCTTAGCCGCGATATTGAGGCTTCTGCGTTCCTTCCCAAAAATTCCACCATGCGCACATTTCTACTACTATTTTTTTGCCTCTCCGCTTTTTCTGCCTTTGGCCAAAAAATGCTCCTCCTCGAACGCGCCAACCGTGCCCGCACGACCAAATTCTATACGGGCGATGCGCTCCGCTTTAGACTTGTGGGAGAAGAAGATTACTGGTATCAGCGTACCATCACGGACATTTTGCCCGAAACCAACACCTTGATGTTGGACAATTTTGCCGTAAAACTTTCAGAAATTCAAACCATAAAGATGCGCCGCCAGCCCATCTGGCGAATTTTGGGTGGCGCTGCGTACTCGCTCGGGGCATCTCTTGCATTGGCCACTACGATTGGTCGTTTTGGATATCAAGACAAAGATGTGGACCCGGTAAAGCTATACAGTATTGCTGTTGGATCATTCGGTACAGGCTGGTTTTTGACGACACCCCGGAAATTAAGGTTGGGCAAAAAACACCGCTTGAGGATTGTTGAAGTGAGGTTCTGGTGAGCCGTATAGTCATAGGATGACTTTGAGTCATCCTATGACCATACGGCTCACCGAAACCTCACTTCAACACCACCACCTTGTCCAACAACATCGCCCTTCCTTCGCTATCCACAGCGCTCAGACAATAAAATCCAGTAGGTAGCGCGGCTACATCCAGCACCACTTCATCCAGTTCCTGACGGGCGATTTTTTTGCTCAAAACCCGGCGCCCCATCGCATCGAACAGTTCGATTTTGCCTTCAAAAATTGCTGCGTTCTCGCTTTTGAACATCAATACATTGCGTGTTGGATTTGGGAAAACGCGGGCTTCCAGCTTGGCGGAAGATGGGTCATCCGTTCCCACCAATGTTTGCAAGTCCACCGAATAAACGCCGCGCCCATGGGTGCCCGCGTAAAGTTTTCTCGTGGAGTTACGGATTTTCAGATCCAAAACGTACACAGCCGGCATCCCCATCCCGTAGGGTTTCCAATCAATACTGTCAGCATCTGTGTAGAACACGCCGATGTCCGTGCCTACGATCAAGTAATTGGTAATGGAATCGTAGAGGATACAATTGATGGGCACATTGGGAAGGTTGCCCGAAATGTTTTGTAAGCCAAGCCAACCATTGGTCGTAGTGAAAACTTTTTTGCCCACAGCATAGCCACTTTTGGTCACCCACATTCGCTGGTTGTTACTGGGGTGTATGGCTATTCGCGTGATGTCTTCTGTGGTGGACACGGGTTTGCTTGTCCAGGTTTGGCCACCATTATTGGTTTTGTAAACGCGATTTACCCTCGTAGCTACAATGAAATTGGTATCGCTTTCCGACATAGCGATGTCGCGCAAGTCATTGTCTGCACCTCCCGTAAGGTTATTGCTGATTTTGTGAAAATGGTCGCCACGATCAAAGGAGCGGAATACATCTTCAAAACCCACGAGGAAAGTCTTTGGGTTTTGTGTGTTAAGAATGAAAGGCGTAACCCAATCGCCAGAAGGTTCGCCAGGGATATTGTCGGCAATGTTGACATTTGTAAGGTAGCCATTGGTGGAACGATAAATGTCGTTGCCACCGTAATATTCCGTAAAAATAATGTTGCTGTTGGTAGGATCAATGATCTGGCACATCGCGTCGCCTCCATTGGTGTGTGCCCATCCGAAAGATCGCAACCAGCCACCGTTGTCCTGCGAGCCTGCTGCGATTTTGAGTATGCCCGATTGGCTCACCGCAATGCGGTAAAATTGCGCGATGGCAAGGCCGCTCGAAAAATCCGTCCAGCTTTGCGAGGTCTCATTGTAGCGGTAAATGCCGCCGTCGTTGCAGTACCAGATTTCATGGTCATTATGTGGGCTGTGAACCAAGTCATGAGCGTCTGCGTGAACCTCTGCGTGAACACCGTCGTTGTACCAGTGGGTGATTTTTTCCCAAGTGGCACCTTGGTCAATAGAACGGCTCACCGATACGCCAGCGAGGTAAATGATATTCGAGTCTGAGGCGGAAAAATTAAAAACACCCCAATCATCTTCTGGCGCAGCATTGTCCGTGTAGCTAAGCCCACCGTCTTTGGAAAGTAAAAAACGCTTGCCGTTTGAAAAGTGAACCCCAAGCCAGTCGGTCATCAGTGGGCTGACGGACAAACGAAGATCGTTTTGGGAGGTTTGAAAATTAGAGACTTGTGTCCAAGTTTCGCCGCCGTCTGTGGTTTTCACCACTTGGCTGGTACCCCAATAATCGTGGTGTGCGGCATAGAGCGTGGAATCGTTGCCTGGATGGAATTCGATGTCCGTGTATTCCCCTGTTTGGAGCGTAGCCCAAGTGTCTCCACCATCTACCGTGCGGCGGATACCCTTGTTCGTGGCAGCAAAAATGACTTGCGGATTGCTGGGTGACATCACCATGTTGTAGATCACGTTTTCCTCAGAGAGTTCCCAGTCCAGCCCGGTAGGTACCCAAGTGTTGCCGCCATTGGTGCTTTTATACACGCCAAGATTCCAGTTCCACCAGCCGCCTTTGTCGCCAAGTGAGAGGTACATAATGTCGGGGTGTAGGTAGTCTATAAGGATGACGCTCACGGGTAAGTAAGGCAGGCCATCGCCAAGTGCTGCCCAATGCAGACCTCCGTCGGTGGTTTTCCAAAGTCCACCATCAGGTGTACCTACAAAAAAAACGAGCGGGTCAGTAGGGTGGAAGGCTACGTGTTTGGTGCGCCCCATACCCCAATAGCCACCATTGGGGTTTTTAGAGGGCCCCT
>JACMMM010000772.1 GCA_014379065.1 Saprospiraceae bacterium | reverse complement strand
TGCTTCATCTTATGGATTGAAAATTTATGAAGTGATGAAGTTATAGAGCGATGAAGTGATTTGATCCGAGCTTTCATCGAATTATCGCTTCATCACAGTATCACTTTATGGCTTTATCACTTTCTCACTTTATTAAATAATAGGGCAGGATTTGAATTTTTGTAATGGTTTCACTTTGTAAAGGCGATAAATCACCGAGAACTCCGGGCCCCCACGGCGGTCTGTAATAAGGTCGCCAGCACGCGAGAAGACATCCCAGTCAAAGGTTGCTCCAAACGTCCAAGTGCTGTATAGCACTTCCAAGCGGGGCACGAGCGAATTGCTATACCGATGCCGCCAATCCACACCAATTTGTACGGCGAGTTCTTTGTACCGGGATTTGTCCAAGTGCATCCGAACCCCACCCCCGTACACAATCTCGCTATACTTGCCTTGTTGCTGAAAAAGGCCCTGTGCCAGAAAATCAAATCTATCAGACATTTGAAACAGCCCCAAACCGTAAAGGGTAAGTTTGTTGTACAGGCGCACTTCGTCCGTTGCGGTAACAGAGGATGCCCAAAAATCGTGGGCTGGACGGTTGATGTGGTGCATGGCCGCCCCGACGTCGAATCGGGTGCGCTTGCGAGGCGATTGAAGCCTGAAGTTTGCACCTGCGCTGAAATCAAAATATTTTAGGTTTGTACTGCTCAAGTCTTCCGTAATGGCGGCCCCTGGGTCGTACATCCCATCAATATATTGTTCGCCAAAGGAGATATCATCTGTGCTGAAAGAACGCTGGCCAAACATTGGCGTGACCCCAAGTGAGAGAAAATGGTTTCTCCCAACGGGCAAGGTCAGGGCAATCGGGATACCTACTTGCAAAGATTTGAGTGCAAGGTCGCCTTGCTTGTCATAATTGAGTAGAAGTGAGGCCGTAACGAATTTGTCGTAGCGCCCACGGGCCAAGTAAACCTTGTTCTCCACCGAACCGGAGAAAGTGGTGTATGGGACTCTTACAGTACGCCATTGATTGCGGAAATTGCCTACAAAGCGGAGGTCGCCACCGAATACACCTGCCAACCCGGGATTCAGATTGAGGGGAGAGTTCCCATACTGTGAGAAATGTATGTCCTGAGCCGTCAAGCTAAAAGCCGACAATAACAGCACGAAAATGAAGATTCGGCGGAACGGAACGAGTAGTAATTTAGATGTGTTCACAAGCATGTTGTTTAGCATTTGGACTACCTTGTAGTGGTGCAAAATTGATGCCTACAATGAGTCCTTTGAAGTCTGGTTTTGTCGCAAAGACGGCATATGCCGTTCAAATGACGAGTCATTGACTGCAAAACCCAATGGGTCCGATAAATTATTACTACGAAGGGAAGGACCAAACAGCTACAATAAAAAAGTTATGTTGCTGCAAATCAGTCCATGAGAAGGGAGGGAATTCGGCGTAAAGGTAACGCCCTTATGAAGCTGTGCAATTCTTGTGCCAAAAAAAGCGGGAAAAAATTTGCCCGTTTTATACAAAGTCAAACTTTCGCTAATTTCCAGTTTCCTTTTTTGAAAAGCCAGATTGCCGCAAGCGCCATGCCTGATTCTGCGAGGACTATGCTCCAATAAACGCCTGTTTGGCCCCAATTGCATGGAAACGCAAGAAACCACGCCAATGGTGTTTCTACCAGCCAGAAAAAAATAAAATTGAGCAGTGTAGGCGTAAAGGTGTCCCCAGCTCCATTGATTGCCTGTGTCAGCACCATGCCCCAGCCATAAAAAACATAGCCCCCTGCGATAATGCGCAGCGCGAGCGCTCCAGCTTTCACTACTTCAGGGGTTTGGCTGAAAAATCCAATCAATTGTGGTGCGGCAATTAAACAAACGGCTGCAATGACTGCGAGGAACAACAGGTTGAAGAAACCTGCACGCCATGCAGATTGTTCGGCACGTTCAGGCAGGCCCGCGCCGAGATTTTGACCGACCAGTGTGGCAGCAGCATTGGCCATACCCCAAGAGGGCAGAATGCAAAAAATGACGACTCGGATGGCAATGGTGTATCCTGCTACCACTTCTTTGCTGAGGTGGCCCAAGATGAAGATCATAAAAATCCAACTGGCCGAAGCGATCAGGTATTGCCCTGCGCTGCCCGATGCCAACCGAAGCAAGGTGCCGATGATGTCCCAACGAGGGCGCATCATAGCCCAGCGCAACTTGACAATTTTTCCTACCTCAAACAAATTCCACAACTGATACCCCACGCCGACTGACCGGCCAATCGTGGTGGCGATGCCGCTACCTAAAACACCCATCGCCGGAATTGGCCCAAACCCAAAAATGAAGAGGGGGCAAAGCACGATGTTCACCCCGTTGGCAATCCAGAGTGCCCGCATGGCCGTGGCCGCGTCGCCGGCCCCCCGGAAAATGCCGTTGAGCATCCAGAGCAACAGAATGGGCAAATTGCAGGTTAGTAGCAGTTGGGTGAATTGGTGCCCGGTGGCCGACACACTCTGGTCATGGGCCATCACCCCCAAGATTTTGTCGGCAAAAAAATAGCCAGGTATGGCGATGATGACTGATAAAACTACGGCAATAAGAATCACTTGTGCCCCAGCTCGTGCTGCCGCATTCCGGTCGCCTTCCCCAATCCGACGTGCCACCATGGCTGTTGCCGCTGAACTCAACCCGATGGCAAGGGCGTAAACCAAGGTTAGCACTGATTCTGTAATGCCCACCGTTGCAATGGCTTCCGGGCCGATTTTAGACACGAAAAATATATCCACCACGGCAAAAAGCGACTCCATCGCCATTTCCAGAATCATCGGTATGGAGAGCAGCACAATCGCACGGTCAATACTTCCTTTGGTGAATTCCTGCTCTTCGCCGTTGAGGGCTTGTTGAAAAACTCGGCGAACTCGGTGGAGGCGGGATTCTTTGCGTGGTTCGGATGACATGGGAAAATTGGGGGCGAGCACCTTGGCCTATTTCAGTCCAAGAAAGTCGCAAAATGCACGATAAGTCAGGATTTGTGTTTGGTTGAAATGTTTCAATGCTAGGAGGGGCTTGTCGCCTGTCACGAGAAAATCTGCTAAAACCGTTTGACACAAATCTAGTAGGTAGTTGTCCTTTGAATCTATGAAATCTGCTGAGCGATGAACGATAGCAACCACGATGGCTTTTGCGTTCATCAACTCAACCGTGGCAGTAACTCGTTCGGGTTTTAAATACTTTTGTAATTTGGGGTAATGCCTAGTACGTTCAAACTCATCCAAAAGTTCCGAACATGCGAATAACTCAATGTCTTTTCGAAGTAGGATTTGCGGAATATCGTCCAAATGATTC
>JACMMM010000771.1 GCA_014379065.1 Saprospiraceae bacterium | reverse complement strand
ATTGTCTCGGCAATGGGAAAGACCACCAATGCCCTGGAAGCAGTGGTAGCAGCCCATGTCAAACAAACGGGTGAGGCTCAAGCACTTTACGATGCTTTCAAAGAACAGCACTACGCCCTCATGCGCGAACTCTTTGAGCCGGGCGATGAGGTGTTTACAACTGTGAACGATACTTTCGTGGAAGGCGATTGGGTGCTGGAAGAAAATCCCTCCGACAATTACGATTACATGTACGATCAAATCGTGTGCATGGGCGAACTTGTGTCTTCCAAAATCACGACGGCATACCTCAACAAAATGGGCCTCAAAACACAATGGCTGGATGCCCGCGATGTGGTAGCAACCGACAACACCTACCGCGAGGGTTGGGTGAATTGGGACAAAACCAAAGCCAATGCCCTGAAAATCGTGCAACCTATGCTGGGTAAGGGTGGTTTTGTGCTCACGCAAGGCTTCATCGGCAGCACTTCCGAAAACTTCACTACCACCTTGGGGCGCGAGGGATCGGACTATTCGGCGGCCATTTTTTCCCATTGTTTGGATGCCACGGCCATGACCATCTGGAAGGACGTTCCAGGGGTGCTGAACGCAGATCCGCGGATGTTCGACAACACCATCAAGCTGGATCGCCTGAGCTATCGCGAGGCCATTGAAATGACCTACTATGGGGCACAAGTGATCCACCCAAAAACCATCAAGCCACTCCAAAACAAAAATATTCCGTTCTTTGTTAAGTCCTTTTTGGACCCAAGCGCCCCGGGCACAGAAATAAGCAGCGACACAGAAGAGAACTACCCACCCATCGTAGTCGTGGAGAAAAACCAGGCCCTGCTCCACATCAGCACCCTCGATTATTCTTTTGTAGCCGAGCACCACATGGCACGGCTTTTTGCCAAAGCGGCCGACTTACGGATTTTTGTGAACATGATGCAGAACACCGCTGTTTCATTCACCATTTGCGTGACGAATGTACCAGACCGGATCGAACGGTTTAGCAAAGACGTGTCGGATGAATTCAAAGTCAAGGCAGAAGAAGGACTGGAACTCATCACCATCCGCCACTATACTGAGGAGACCATTGCGAATTTGAAAAAAGGGAAAATCGTGCTGTTTGAAGAGCGCATCCGCAATACGATGCACATGGTGGTGAAAAATGTGCCGCCGATTGAACGGAAGGAGGTGGAGATTGCGGGATCGAAGAGTTGAAACAATTCAATATCAATAAAACAAACTATGCCAAGACTGACCACTTTTTCGCGACTGCTCATCACGCTGCTAATTGTTGTAGCGGCGTTTTTTGCTGCCAAAAAATTCCTCCCTGGTTGCAACATCCCCGGTATGGGCGGTTCAGACCAGACAGAACAACCCACAACGAACACCGGTGCAAGCTCCGGCGACAACGGTTCCAGTGCTTCTACTTCTTGGGGCAAATCTTCCACCGCTTTCACACCTGCCCCATTCAATTATTCCGCCCCAGCCCCCGTTGGTGGCAAGCTCAAGGGCGTGGTAGAACTGGGCGCAACAGGTTTTAACTCTTTCATTGTCAAAATAGACGGCCAGAAAAACTGGAAACTCGAAAAGGCCGAGTTTGGCGTGAGTCTCGTCAAAGAGGGCCTCGCCACCGACGAGGATGTCAAGAGCGGCCTCAGGCGCTATATTTCCGATATGGTTGGTTTCGGAGTGGGTGCGCGCGACATTCATTTTGTAGTGAGCAGCGGCGCACAAAAAGAAGCCATCATGCCCAAAATCAACGCAGCACTCTCTGCCATGGGCTATGTGGTAAATGTGGTGACGCCCGAGCAAGAAGCCAAACTCGCCCTGCGCTCGGTATTGCCAGACAAATATCGTAGCAATGCGTTTGTAGTGGACATCGGTTCTGGTAACACTAAAATCTCTTGGCTGCCCAACGGTGCGCTTGAGGCTCCCGGCGCAAAATATTTCCAAAACAACCTCAGTCCAGCAGCTGTGTTTCAGGAAGTGAAAGGCAAAGCCAGCCAGATCCCTTCTAACCTGCGCCAGACCTGCTTCATCATCGGCGGTGTGCCGTATGAGCTTGCCAAACAAACCCGCAACGGGAAAGAGCGTTATACCGTGCTGAAAGCCCCTGCCGACTACAAAGCTGATGGGGCAAAGCAAGAGGCCGGTCTCAACATATACGCCGCCGTTGCCGAAGGCACAGCCTGTAAACAGTTTGTGTTCGACTGGGACGCTAATTTTACCATCGGTTTCTTATTGAATCTTTGAGTGTGTAGCGGTTCATTTGTGCGTTTCTGCTTATTCATCCGATGACTGACAGTCATCGGATGAATAAGCAGAAACGCACAAATGAACCGCATAAAAAAGGACGCCCTGCTATTGTAATGGTAAATGGCAAACCTAAGAAATCAACATCTTGTCTATCCTGTTATTTTGTCAAAAAATATGAGAAACCTGTCCTTCTTCCTCGTTCTCTTGCTTTTCACGAACAAAGCTATATCGCAAGACACCTTTTCCATTGTAGCGCTTGATACCATCACAGGCGAAATCGGCAGCGCGGGCGCAAGTTGCATTGACGGCAGTCAGATTGCCGGAGGAGCCATCATCATCAGCGATATCTTGCCAGGACGCGGGGCAATCCACACACAGGCGCAATGGAACCCCGCCAACCAAGCCAATGCCCGACTCCGCATGGAAGAGGGACTCTCACCAACAGAAATCGTCGCATGGCTTAAAACCCATGACGTGCAAGGCGCATTAGGCTGGATAAACCGTCAGTATGGCGTGGTAGATTTTGACCCTCAAGGCCACCCACGTTCTGCGGCTCTCACCGGCACGAATTGCTACAATTGGAAAGGCCACAAAACGGGTGCGAACTATTCCATTCAGGGCAATATCCTGCTTGGCCCGGAAATTTTGGACAGCATGGAAGCCCGCTTTTTGGCTGCCACGGGCCCGCTTTCTGACCGTCTTATGGCTTGCCTGCAAGGCGCGAACGTGCCTGGGCTGACAGCCGTTGCCTCCAAAACGGCACTTCTTCGCTTTCGGCATTTATCCGTATAGCAAAGCCCGGCGATGCGGACGACAGCCTTTCGCTCGACCTCAATGTGCCCTTGCTCCCGACAGGTATGGAGCCCATTGATTCGTTGCAACGGCTTTACAATCAATGGAAAACGACGATTGCGACAAGTGATCCAGGTTTTGAAAAACCGCTCATTTACCCCAACCCGGCCAGTGGCTGGCTGTCGGTGGTTTTGAAAGAGAAAGATGGGTTGTTGGAGCTGTTCGACTTGACAAGTAGGCGCGTATTTTCTAAAAAAATCACAGTAGGGGAAAACCGTTTTGCGCCAGCGTTGCCCAATGGGGTTTATTTTGCCAAAATAACGGTGGGAGGACATATAGCGACCACCCATAAAATTATTTGGCGGCAATAATCATTCCTCTACTTGAATAGCCCTTTGATTTCCCCCAATGACTAAGGGTTTACCACGATTTTCGTTCTTTCACAGCGTGCATTCCACTTTTTAATAATCAATGTGAAAAAACAAACGTTTCCCGTTTTTACGACAAACCATATCAATCAATTCGATGCAGAAGCCCGCCAACATGGATGCGCTCACGGATTTCATTAAAACCGAAAGTGCGTTCCTCGAAAAATTAAGATCCGTAACAGCCAATGTCATCGTCGGTCAAGAGCAGATGCTCGACCGCCT
>JACMMM010000770.1 GCA_014379065.1 Saprospiraceae bacterium | reverse complement strand
GGAGGGTTTGGGAGACAAAAAAAATTTCTAATTTTCTGAGGCTGACCTCAATGTACTCGCAAATAAAAAAACGCCTCTGGTACTGCTGCTTTCTCACGCACAGGCTGCCACCAACCGCACCGCAGTGCAGGAATTCCACAAAAAAACGTTGCGGCGCCTACTCGACGCCAACGTAATCGTAGCGATGGGCTCCGACGACTCACAACGCACCCTCCGTATGGAACTCAACTACTGGTTTGGATTGGGTGATATGGATGATGCCCGCACACTTAAAGTGTTATGTGAAAATACTCCACGCGCTATTTTCCCCAACCGCAAAATCGGCAAAATTGAAAATGGCTACGAAGCCAGTTTCCTAGTGCTGAGCGATAATCCTCTTTCAAATGTGTTAAAAATAAGGGTGCAAGCATTCAAGGTTAAGCGTGGCGTGTTGCTGAAATAAGTTTAGTCGCACCACAACAAGATAAAAATGCCAAGAAGCCTAGCAAAATGCTGGGCTTCTGCGTTTTTGGCCGAGCATAGCGAAACTTTCATCGAATCATGCTTTGTCCATGAACTCTTTTAAGGAATTTTGCGCCCTTATATGCAGGTAGGGCGAAATGGATTTCGCCCACTATATTTCACACCATCAACAATAATATGAAAAAGACGATTCTGCTGTTTTCCCTTGCCGCGCTAGTGTCCAGCGCGACGGTTGCCCAGAACATCCAATTTGTAGAGTACGACATGGCCAACGGTCTCAAAGTATTACTCCACGAAGACCATTCCACACCCATCGTGGCCGTTTCGGTCATGTACCATGTGGGTTCAAAGAACGAAAAACCCAAGCGTTCCGGTTTTGCTCACTTCTTTGAGCACCTGCTGTTTGAAGGTTCAGATAACATCAAGCGCGGTGAATTCGACGATTATATCAACAATGCCGGGGGCATGAACAACGCCAACACATTTTATGACCGCACCTACTACTACGAGGTGCTGCCGAGCAACCAACTCGCGCTCGGCATGTGGCTTGAAAGCGAGCGAATGCTGCACGCGAAAGTGGATCAAGTAGGCGTAGAAACTCAACGACAAGTGGTGAAAGAAGAGCGCCGTCAGCGTATGGACAATCGCCCTTATGGGAAACTCTTGGAGGAAACACTTAAACGGCTTTATAAGGTACACCCATACAAAAGTTCCGTGATCGGCTCGATGGAAGATCTAAATGCAGCGCAGGAGATTGACTACAAGACGTTTTACAAGGATTTCTATCGCCCCGACAACGCTATTCTAAGCATTGCGGGCGACATTGATATTCAGCAGACAAAACAATTGATTGACGTTTATTTCAAAGACATTCCACGCGGAAATGGGGAGATTCAACGCAAGTTTCCACAAGAGCCGGCCATCACACAGGTACGCCGAGATACGGTGTACGACAATGTCCAGCTGCCGGCGGTCATCTTTGCCTACCACATTCCAGCACAGGGTAAACAAGATTTTTATGCCGTAAAGATGCTCGGCATGATCCTGAGTCAGGGTAAGAGCAGCCGAATGCAAAAAACCATCGTGGACGAACAGCAGAAAGCAGTGTTTGCGGGCTCATTCCCGCTTGAACTGGAAGACCCCGGCGCAAACATCTGTTTTGGCATCGCAAACCTTGGCGTGGAGGCCACCGATCTTGAAAAGAGCATGGATGCCGTTATCAGCGATGTACAGACCAACCTGATTTCAGAAACGGAGTTCCAAAAACTTCAAAATCAAGTCGAAAACGACTTTGTAAGCGCGAATAATAGTGTGGCTGGGATCGCAGAAAGCCTTGCTCAGTATGAAATGTATTATGGCGATGCAATACTAATCAACACTGAACTTGAACGCTACCGCAAAGTGACGCGTGAGGACATCCGCGCCGCTGCCAACAAATATTTCAACAAAAATGCACGGGTAGTGCTGCATTGGCTGCCGCATCCGGCGAAACCATAATGGTGACTGGTTGATTGGTGATTAGTGTACTAGTGATTAGTGATTGGAAGTTGTAACCCGACCAATCACCAATCACTAGTACACCAATCACCAATCAACCAGTCACCATTATACCAATCACTAACAATTGATTTTCAATGAAAAAAATACTCTTTTCCATCATAAGCTTGTCACTGCTTTTGGCTGCTTGTTCGCCAAAAACATCTGACAAAACAAGCGGCACAAAACCTGCACCAACATCTGCCCCTGTAGCTGCGGCAAGCAAAGCCCCTAAAATTCCAATACCCACAGGCGATGTTCGAAAAGCGTCACCCGTAGCTGGCAATGCGCCCAAAGTCCAAATCGGGAATGCCGAAACTTTCAAGCTCGACAACGGACTGACGGTTATTTTGGTAGAAAACCACAAATTGCCAACGGTTTCATATCGTGTGTTTGTAGATTATGATCCTGTTCTTGAAAAAGACGCGGCAGGTTATCTTGAAATGACTGGCGATCTCCTTTCTAAAGGAACTAAGACGCGCAGTAAGGCGCAAATTGACGAACAAGTCGACTTCCTTGGTGCATCGTTCTTTACCGATGCCAATGGCGTAAACGGCAGTTGCCTCAGCAAGCACAGCGACAAATTGTTGACAATCATGGCTGATGTACTGCTCAACCCTGTTTTTCCACAGGAAGAACTCGACAAATCGAAGAAGCAATCAGAGAGTAATCTTGCTTCGCAAAAAGACGATGCCACAGCTATTGCAGGCATTGTTGCATCGGTTCTTCGGAACGGCAAAAACCACCCATACGGCGAAAACATGACGGAAGCCACGCTCGCAAAAATAAATTTGGAGCAAATCAAAAATCATTACAACAGCTATTTCAAGCCAAACATTGCCTACCTCGTGGTGACGGGAGATGTGACAAAAGCGGATCTTGAAAAACAAGCCAAACAGTACTTTGGCAAATGGGCTCAAGGTGACGTACCCATCCATATTTACCCCGCCCCCCTCGCACCGGAGAAAACACAAGTTGATTTTGTGCACAAACCCGGCGCGGTGCAATCTGTCATCAATATCACCTATCCCGTTGATTTGAAACCCGGTGTGCCCGATGTGATTCGTTCCCGAGTGGCAAACACATTGTTGGGCGGTTATTTCAATAGTCGCCTTAACAGCAACCTGCGTGAAGGCCACGGTTGGACGTACGGCTCGGGCAGTTCGCTGAATCCCGACAAATTGGTTGGCTCGTTCAATGCTTCTGCCAGCGTCCGCAATGCTGTGACGGACAGCAGCATCATTGAAGCATTGAAAGAAATGCGCCGATTAAGCGAAGAAAAGGTGGGCGAAGGAGAATTGCAGGTGGTCAAAAATGTAATGGCTGGCAATTTCTCCAGAAGTCTGGAAGAGCCTGGTACTGTAGCCACTTTTGCCTTGAATACTGCTCGCTATAAACTCCCGGCAGATTATTATGAGAAGTACCTCGAAGTGTTGCAAAATGTAAGCGCAGAAGAGGTACAGGATATGGCAAAAAAATACATTCATCCTGATCGAGCGTACATTTTGGTAGTGGGCAACAAAGACGATGTTTCCGACCGCGTAAAGCAGTTCTCTGCCGATGGGAAAATCAGTTTCTACGATGCTTTCGGCAACCCAGTAAAAGCAGCGAATACGACCCTTCCTCCCGGACTCAGCGCAGAACAGGTAGTGGAAGATTATTTGAATGCGATTGGTGGACGGGCAAAAATCAACGCAATTCAGGATATGCAATCAACTTCAAGCATGCAACTGCAGGGCATGTCGTTTGGAATTAAGACCTATCAAAAAGGTCGGAACAAATATGCTGTGGAGATGAGCATGAACGGTCAGCCGATGAACAAGCAATTGTACGATGGCGTACAAGGCATGCAATCTGCCATGGGACAAAAAGAAATGCTTGAAGGCCAAGAATTAAATGACCTTAAAGAACAAGCGATGTTTTGCAAGGAGGCTTCTTATAAAGCAGGGGGTTACAAATACGAACTAAAAGGAATTGAAGCCATTAACGGCAACAACGCCTATGTGATTGAAGTAGAACGGGCTGATGGGAAAAAAACCACTGAGTATTACGACACGAAAAGCAGCCTAAAAATCCGCGAGGTCAGCACTGGCAAAGGCGCGGACGGTACCCCAACCCTTCAAACCGTGGATATGTCGGATTACAAAGAAGTGAGTGGCGTGAAATTGCCCCATGGAATGACGGTCAGTGGCGCGTTCCCTGTTCCATTCAAAGTAGCAGTATCTGAGATAAAACTGAATGCAGGAGTGAACGACTCTGTATTCAAGATGTGATTCGTTTCGTAGAGAAAATTACCTTTGCGCACCTTGCCAAGTTCGGCAAGGTGCGCTTTTTCTGAACATTACCTTCAAAATAGCAAATCCCTGCCTACCATGCCTACCAACAGGCAGGCGGCAGGCAGGAACTATTCAACATTTCAACAATGTACTACACACTATTACAAGCTCCAGCAGGAGGCAACGGATGGTTAGGGATGGTTTTTCCTTTCCTCATTATCATCGTTTTTTACTTCTTCCTTATTCGCCCACAAATCAAGCGTCAGAAAGACCAGCAAAAATTTGTAGAAAGCCTCAAAGAGGGCATGGAGGTCGTCACCAATTCAGGCATCATTGGGCGCATTACCAAAATGGATGGCCCTGTTGTTCGATTGATGGTGGACGAAAAAACGTTTATACGCGTCGTCAAGTCGTCCATTCAGGGCGAGTATAAGGGATAAAACTGTTGACTGTTGACTTTTGACTGTTGACTTTTGACCATTGACTATTGACCATTGACTTTTGACCATTGACTTTTGACCGTTGACTTTTGACCGGCGTCTATTGAAGATTGTCGAAAGTCCTATTCGCTAACTTCCGGTCAACAGTCAATAGTCAATGGCCAATAGTCAATAGTCAATGGCCAACAGTCAATAGTCATTCAAAACCAACCGATTATGATCCGAAAACATCTTCCAAAAGCAGCGTTTCTGCTTGCCCTCGCTCTGGGCGCATGCACCCGCAACACTACCCTGCGCGTATTGCAACCCGCGCAAATGACCCTGCCGGAACACATCACTACCGTGGCCATTGTGGACCGCAGCAAACCTTCCAATGGCTGGTCCAACTTTCTTGAAGGCCTGATCTCGGGTGAAGACATCGGCCAAGACCGCCGAAGCCGGCAGACTGCGGTGGACGGACTTACCAATGCTTTGACACGCACACCGCGATTTCAGGCAAAAAGCACCGGCATCGAATTGGCAGGCAGCAAATCGGGCGGTAGGATGCCACCCGCACTCGAATGGGCCGAAATTGACAAAATCTGTCGCGACTACAATACCAATGCTGTGGTGACCATCGAGTCGTTCGACTCGGACAATGCACGTAGTGCTCACCCTTATTCAGAGACTCGAAAGGACAAAACGGGCAAAAAATATACCGTTACCAGCTACCGATCGCAACAGCGCACCAGTGTCCGCATCGGTTGGCGGCTTTACGACCCCAAGACGAAAATTATCCTGGACGAATACGTTACGGATGATTTCCTCGAGCGGAACGGCAGCGGCACGACTGAAAAGGCTTCGCTCAGCAACCTCCCTTCGCAGCTGGACGTGACGCGCGACGTGGCCTATAACGTGGGCATTGAATACGGCGCACGTATTGCGCCTATTTATGTCAATGTTAGCCGTGCCTATTATAGCAAGGCTAAAGGGTTTAAAGACGACATGAAAAAAGCCGCCCGGTATTTGGAAGACCGAGACATTGAAAAGGCTGCTATAATATGGAAAAGGGTAATTGCTATTGCTGGAGACAAAAAGAAAGCCGCTGGTCGGGCAGCCTACAACATGGCCGTGGCTTCTGAAATCAATGGGAATTTGCCGCTCGCACTTGATTGGGCGCAAAAATCTTGGAATGACTATGGTAACAAAAAGGCCCGTGAGTACATTAATATTATCAAAGCCCGGCAAAACGACGCACGGAAAGTAGATGCGCAAATGCCGGGGAAGAAGGTTTGATTTTTTGTTGAGGATGTTGAGGGGCTGTTGAGAATGTTGAGAGGTTGAGATTGTTGAGATAAGCACTCAGTCCCCTCAACATTCTCAATATTCTCAACCTCTCAACAACCTCAACAGCCTCAACATCCTCAACAAATTCCAGTCATGTTACCCAAATACCTCCTAACATTCGTTTGCTTGATCCTTTGGTTGCTTACGTTCAGCATGGGGGCTTTTGTGGATACTAACCCGCTCCGTGCAAATCTGGCGCAGCAGTTTCATATTGTTGATTTCCTACTTGTTGTGGCTGCATGGATACCGACGAACCTCGGCATCCTATCCGTTTTTGCAGGTTTGAGCGGAGGGCTTTGCCGTTCGTTGCTGCGCAGTCTTGAAGTTGGATTGGAGCAAATTCGTCCTGGAAAAGAAAATTCACGAATTTTAGGCGGTGCGGTGGCGGGTCTGCTTTTTTACCTCTCTTTGATGGCCGGGGCCTTCCTGCTGATGAGCCATCCATTTGAAACAACCACCAAGGAGCAGTATTTCCGCGTGGCGGGGGTGGTGTCGTTTCTTTGTTTTCTGGCAGGATTTCGGCCTGATTTGTTGAGGAGGGTGTTGGATAAATTGCCGGGGTTTTGAAGGGGCTTATGACAAATATTTCCCCACAATCGGCATCCTTCTCCCCATGCCAAAAGCCTTGCTGCTAACCCGAATAACCGGTGCAGCCTGTTCCCGCTTGAATTCGTTGATGTTCACCATCCGAAGCACACGTTTCACAAGGGCTTCCTCAAAACCCATGGCGATTAGTTCGCTGGGGCCTTTTCGGCATTCGATGTACTGGAAAAGCAAGGGGTCAAGC
>JACMMM010000769.1 GCA_014379065.1 Saprospiraceae bacterium | reverse complement strand
GCCATCTAAACCCCTCAACCGTCTAAACGCTCAACATTCTCAACCCTCAACTTTCTCAACGCTTTTTCTACATTTGCCCTTATTAACCATTACAAACCAATTTTATATGCACAGCATTTTCCAAAAAAACACCTTTTTTGTAAAAGAACACGTCGGCATGTTCAAAGCCGCTACCAACTATGACGTTTATGACGAGCAGAAAAACCTGCTGCTCGAATGCCGTGAACCAAACCTGGGCTTTTTTACCAAATTCCTCCGCTTTACTAAGTATAAGCACATGACTCCTTTTGAGGTCATTGTCACCCATGTCGCCTCTGGCCAACAGGTGTTGCGCATAGAAAAAGACGTGACCTGGTTCCGCTCCGTAGTTCGGGCTTATGATGAAAAAGACCAATTGCAGGGTACTTTTCGCCAACGCATGCTTACCATCGGAGGTAAATTCGACATCTTGGACGAGAACGAAATAGTCAAATGCCAAGTCAAGGGGAAATGGACGAGCTGGGACTTTTCATTTGAACAGGACGGCCAACAGTTGGCCCAAGTCACCAAGAAATGGGCCGGAATTGGCAAAGAACTTTTCACTACGGCCGACAACTATGTTGTAGCCATAGACCCGACCGTGCCTGCTCAAGATGACACCCGGCTGCTCATTCTCGCTGCTGCGCTTTGCATAGACAAGGTGCTGAAAGAATAAGCAGATATTTCTACATTTGCACCCATGTCAGATATTGTTTTTTCCTTAATTGCAAAAGAACTCGACCGCCAGCGCCGCGGTGTGGAACTCATTGCCTCCGAGAATTTTACAAGCCAAGCAGTCCTCGATGCTATGGGGAGTTGCCTTACCAACAAATATGCCGAGGGCTACCCCGGTAAGCGGTACTATGGCGGCTGCGAAGTGGTAGACGAAGTAGAAACACTCGCCATTGACCGCATCAAAGAACTTTTTGGCGCAGCATGGGCCAATGTTCAGCCTCACTCTGGCGCACAAGCCAACGCTGCGGTGTTCCTGGCTTGCCTTACACCTGGCGACAAAATACTTGGGTTCAATCTTGCCCATGGTGGCCACCTTTCACATGGTTTTGAGTTGAATTATTCCGGCAAGGTATATACGCCCTCTTTTTATGGCGTTGAACCTGAAACAGGCCGCATTGACATGGACAAGGTAGAGGCCATCGCAAAAGCCGAACAGCCCAAACTCATCATTTGTGGCGCTTCTGCTTATGCTCGTGACTGGGATTATGCCCGATTCCGCTCCATCGCCGATTCGGTCGGGGCATTGCTTTTGGCTGATATTGCACACCCTGCTGGCCTCATTGCTGCCAAACTTTTGAACGACCCACTCCCCCACTGCCATATCGTAACTAGCACGACGCACAAAACCTTGCGCGGCCCACGTGGGGGCATCATCCTGATGGGCAAAAACTTTGACAACCCTTGGGGGCGTACCACGAAAAAAGGGGAGCCGATCCAAATGTCAAGCATCTTGGACAGCGGAGTTTTCCCCGGGATGCAAGGTGGACCACTCGAACACGTCATCGCAGCCAAAGCGGTCGCATTTGGCGAAGCATTACAAGCTACGTACAAAGACTACTGTCGCCAGGTGATAAAAAACGCCCAGGCCATGGCTGCCGAATTTGTTTCTCGCGGATACGACATCATCTCTGGAGGAACCGACAACCACCTGATGCTCCTTGATTTGCGTAGGAAAAACGTAACGGGCAAGTTGGCCGATCACATACTCGGAGAGGCCGACATCACCGTGAACAAAAACTTGATTCCGTTTGACCCACAATCAGCAATGACCACCTCGGGCATCCGTGTTGGCACCGCAGCCATCACTACTCGCGGGTTCGTCGAAGACGATTGCCGCCAAGTGGTGGAGTGGATGGACGAAGTGCTTACCCATCCAGACGACGCTGCAACGCAAGCAAAAGTGCGCGGGGCAGTGAATGCTTTTATGAAGAGATTTCCTTTATATGAACGATAACATGTTGATTGTAAAGCGCTAACAAAGCAGCCCCAATCACCAGTATACCAATAAACCAGTCACCAATAAACCAATCACCCCCTCCTACGCCAAGGCTTCGGCGGGTAAACGTACACCAATCACTACACTCATGGCCGATTCAAAAGCAAACCTGCTCTATGTGGAAGATGATGAAAGCCTTAGCTTCGTCACCCGCGACAACCTTGAACTCAATGGCTACCATGTCACCTATTGTGCCGATGGCAAGCAAGCAATGGACATCATCCAAGCTGGTCAAAAATTCGACCTCTGCATCCTGGACGTAATGCTCCCAGAGGTAGACGGGTTCACCATCGCCCAGGAAATCCGCTCCATTGACGATCATGTGCCGATTATTTTCCTGACCGCAAAAAGTATGAAGCAGGACAAAATACACGGCCTCACCATCGGTGCTGATGATTACATCACCAAGCCGTTCAGCATCGAAGAACTGCTGCTGAAAATAGACATTTTCCTACGCCGTACCAAGTACGCCGTAATTCTCAAGCCGGGAAAACCCGTAAGCATTGGCAACTACGCTTTCGACTATAAAAACCTGAGCCTCACCGCAGAAGGTTATGCTGAAACGCTTACCCAAAAAGAAGCTGACCTGCTCAAACTCCTCAACGAGCACCGCAACCAAGTGGTAAAACGCTCTTTCATTCTCGTGACGATTTGGGGCAAAGACGACTACTTCCTTGGGCGCAGTCTAGACGTATTCATCTCCCGCCTGCGCAAATACCTGAGCCTCGACGACCGAATAAAGGTTGAGAACATACATGGCGTAGGTTTCAAGTTCCGAGTAGATGATTGATTTTGGATTTACGATTTACGATTTACGATTATTTTGATCCGAAAAAGGCATCAATCGTGCCTTTTTCGGATCAAAAAAATCGTAAATCCAAAATCCAAAATCGTAAATCGTAAATTCCAACCCGTGCAACCACAAACCGATCAAAACGGCGGCTGTCTTCAAGCCTTTGGACGGGGGAGTTTCATTGCTCTTTTGCTGGTCGCCATTCCTTGCTTCTTAGTATTACGCTACCGCACAGAGATTGAAGCAAAAATTTCGGGCCTGAGCGAAATGCCCGTTTATCAGCAACTTACCGATGATTTCAAAACAGGGGCAGAGCTTGCTGGCTCGACTTTTGCAGCCGAATTGCGCAAGTTTTATGCTGATTCGACGCTTCGTGTCCCTTCGGAAATACTTCCAAAACGAAAATCTACCTACTGGCGACGGGATCGTGTAGAGGCCCAACTCAAAGAGAAACTCGGGCGCAGGTATCAGGCCGGGATGAGTCGGTATTTGGACTATGTGGAACACTACCGTGATTTTGCCGAACTCGAAATGCGGCGCAGCAAAATCCCCGCTTCTGTAACACTTGCCCAAGGGATTTTGGAGACCAATGCCGGCCAAAGTATATTGGCCACCCGGGGCAACAACCACTTTGGCATCAAATGCCGCGCCCGACCGGGATTCCGCCGCGACGGGGTAATTGATGACCGGGACTTTGACCCGCATTCCCTAGCCGTAGATTGTATGCAAATGCACGACGATTATGCCTGGGATCGGTTTGAGGTATATCCTTCGGCGCGTGAGAGTTTTCGCAGACACACGCTATTATTGCAAGACCGCCGGTACGGCTGGATGCTGCATGAATACGAAGTGGGCGGAATTTACCCTATCAAAAAGACAATCTTCGGACACGACCGCGTGCCCTACTATGCTGCTTGGTGCGTAGGCCTCAAGCAATCAGGCTATGCAACCGCGCGGCTTTATGCCGAAAAACTAACCCTCATTATCGAGACCTACCAACTCTGGAAGATTGATTACGAGGCAGTTATCAGGTAGTCATTGATCGTCATTAATCGTCATTGATCGTCATTAGGGTCATTAATCGTCATTAGGTCTTTAATGACGACCAATGACCCTAATGACGATTAATGACGATTAATGACGATTAATGACGATTAATGACGATTAATGACGAAATACTCTTTCCCTTCACTTATTTAATTTTTTCAACATGAAAAATTTTTTCGAACTCTTCGGTTTCCTCTCCACCGCTTGCATCTCTGCTGCGCTGATTTTCATTTTCATCGGTAAAAAAGATGATTTAAAAGGCGAATCCAAGGGCGGTTTCCTCACCGAAATGGGCGCCGATGCAGAAGTGGCCAATGCTCCCCGCTCAATCTCCGACCGTCCAATGCGCTCTAATTCAGTCGCAGGTAGCAAACGAGACAAAGCCGCCCGCCCCAGCGAGGCCAATACCTCGGCGTCTTCTGATGAGCGGCTCCAGTCACTCTATGACGACAATGAATTTGTTGCTGCTACGGCCAAACAATGGAAGGGCCTCGTGCGCGATGCAGCAGATGAATACAATGTGAAACCACAGGTATTGCTCGCTCATGTGTTGGTTCAATCCTACTTGGGCGATTATTCCCGCAACCAACTGTACAATGATGCTGCTCGCCACGCAGGCGAACGCCTCAAGCCCACTGCTGCCGCCATCAAAGGCTACCGTTATGGCTGGAGTATGCAAAAACTGATCAACGAGCACGATTTGCAGCGCTATTTCCCTGAGGAAAGATCCACTGTTGCTGCTGCTGTTGGAACAAGCACCTCCCGCAAGGTTGTGGAGAAAAATTCCACATCAAAAGGTGTCGCAAAGTATTCAGCGCCTGTGGCAAAAAACAACCCTGTAGAAGAAGGATTCAAAAACATGGTGGCCAAGGAATACGGTTTTGGCTCCTGGGCCGGTCTGCAAAAATTGGCTGATCCTGACACGAAATCGGAGGCTGCCCGCAGGGTCAAATCGCTGATGATGGCTTCGCGGGTACGCTGAAAGATCAGGATTTTTTTAAACACTAAGGAACTAAGGGACACTAAGGCTAAGAGGGGTTTTGTCCGTGTAAATCTTAGTGCCCCTTAGTTCCTTAGTGTTTAAAAAATCTAGTGCTCTAATCACACTCCAATTTTCAACCAAAAAGAGCCTCCATGCCGCTCCACGCCCTGCGTGTTGGGATGCTCCCAAATGCTTGAAATCGAAGCACTTAGCGCTGCATCCTCGGAGATAAAATAGCACGGGAAAATCGGCTGGTAACGCTGCGGGTTGGCCAGTAGCGCAATGGCAAGGCCGTATTGTTCGGAGTAAAAACGGTCGCACATAAACTGCGGGTAATCGTAGGGCAGGTAGATATCATGGATGTGGACAATGACACCCGGCTGGAGTGCTGGCAGCGTTTCCAAGAAGAAAACCGTGGCATCCGAGTTTGGTAAGATCCGGTGGGAGTTGTCAATAAAAAGAATATCGCCGGCTTCCAGTTCGGCGAGCCAACGTGTATCCACCTCCTCAAAAGGTTTGCGCACGATTTCGTGCGCCAGAGTGTCTATTTCGGCACGAGGATAGGGATCAATAGAGGTGATTTTGGTGGAAAGGCCGTGATCTGTTACGGCCTTATGCGCCACTTTCGTGGAGTTGCCTGAGCCTACCTCAACATACCGCTTCGGCTTTGTTTCTGCGATGATGGCATAGAGCGCCATGATGTCGAGCCCTGGCAAAAAGTCGTTGTTCCAGCCCGGCTGAGTCGAGTCTTTTTCGTCGGTTAATTTTTTGATGGCCTGAAGTTGCGGCGCAAATTCATTTATTTTCCCCAACCAAAATTGGTACGTTTCCCGCTGTTTATCAATGATTTCGAGCAATCGTCCATGCGCGGGGAGGCCATGGCCGTATCGTGGTTTGAGCGCTACTTTGTATTCGAGAAAAAGAGTTTGGAAGCGCGGGGACAGAAACCTGTAGAGGGCTTTTAGCATTGCGGAGAGGACATTTTTTCGGCTCA
The DNA here is from genome assembly GCA_014379065.1 of Saprospiraceae bacterium. GTDB lineage: Bacteria > Bacteroidota > Bacteroidia > Chitinophagales > Saprospiraceae > M3007. Next base: position 4,972 of record JACMMM010000769.1, on the reverse strand, counting down.
AAGGTAACTTTACTGTCCAGCCTTCAAAAAAACAAAACGCCCTTCTTGCAAACCCAACTGTAAATGCAAGAGATAAACCCCAGCAGGCAAATCTGAAATCGACACGGAATGTATAGCATCAGAGGCCTTCCACTCCCAAGCCCTTACCAATTGGCCGGTCGTTGAGAATACCGAAGCATCTATCTTTTCGGAAGAAATGGACGGAGCAGTGTTTATCATAAGCCAATCACTGGCTGGATTTGGGTAAATTTGAAAATTAAAATTCTTGGCATCCGGCGTCAAAGTTTGTGACAAAAGACCCGCTATCTGGCTGCGGATACTGTCGTGACGCAAACCTAAGAATGGTTTGATGCCATAAGGGGTGTGTCCGTCAATCGTTTGGTCAAATCCATTTTGGAAATCGGCAAAGGTGTAGCCGTAGTCAAGCGAACGGAATGAGTCAATAAGCGCCGCCGGGGCGATTTGGTTTTCCAAGGCATCAATTCGAGGAAAAATAATGCCCGGGTTTGTGATGAATCGGGTGAGCGTGTCCAAATAACGCACGTATTGGTTTTGGAACTCGGGGACTGCCAAAAGTTTCGTGGCTAAAGGCCGTGGCTGACTCGAAGGAAACCATGCGAGGCAGTTCCGCATTGCCCAGTCCTTTCCAAGCCAATCAACCCCAAAAGTGTTGTCCGTATCAAATGTGACGAATTCAAACCGCCCCGTGGTGGGATTGTCATAGAGATAGTAGTTGTTTTTGTTGTAAAAATAGTCGTCCCAATTGCCTGTTGCTACATCAATGGCAAAAGATTTCAGCACACTTTCCACGTTCAGGATTTGGCGGATCTTGTCTGGAAAACCAGCGTCCACGGGTTTATCCAGTACCGCCATCAGCTCGATCAGGTGCGTGTAATCATCGCCTAGCTCATTGGTTTTCAAGTCGTAAGCCCGTTCTTCAGGGTTGTTCATAATGGCTTTGTACACCTGTGGGAGGGGACCGTGGTAAACAAGGTCAGCGGGCCAAGTACATTTATAAAGATTGCCATCGTTGTCATCGTACACCCTGCCGAGCCAGCTTTTGTCCAACTCCTCGATATTGGTATAAAGGCCCCGATATTCCTCGTTGATGTAAAGCCGTACAAAAGCGGTTCGGCGGTCGGGCATTCCCGCTTTTTCCCACACTTCGTAGAATAGTTTTTCCCGCACCATCGTCGGGTCGTTGTGCTGCCCCCGGAGGTTGAGTTTTTTCACTCCTTGGTATTCGCGGCCTGCCTCAAATTCGTTGAAACTGATTTTGAACGATTTTTTCTGCGCGCTCAACGAGGTGTTGCCTCGAAGCCGAAGGCCTACGTTTTCCACCGTATCGCGCAGCAGGCCATCATCAAAGACGAACTGCGCGTGGAGATAGCGGTTGTGTTCCAACTGGTCAATCAGAAAATTCAGCGAATCGGCGGGCAGCACAAGGTAAATTGAAGCCACCTTCTCGTCGTCGTATAGCGCCGTAGACTGGCCTGATAGCGGTTTACCGAGTAAAAAGAGCAGCGCAAAAGCGAGTAAATGAATTTTCATGGAGCAATGATAGGTTGCCAAACTTGATTAATGACGCCCAATGACCATTAATGACTCCCAATGACGCCCAATGACGATAATGCCCCCTCCTTCGCTAAAGCTACGGCGGGTAAAAATGACGATTAATGACGATTGATGACGATCAAGCTCTGCTGCGCATAATTTGCTCTGCATACTGTTTCATTTCTTCAAAAGCCGCCGTACCAAACTCCGCAGAAAAATCAACCATGCCATCTGTCAATTGCCACAGCGTGAAATCGTTGATATGTTCTCCGGTAACGCTGCGGTGCCAATGGCGGCCTCCTTCGGCATTGATCTCCACAAAATGGGTTTCCGAAGGGCTCAATTTGGAGGTCCAGCTCCGCTTTTGCGATCTTACTTGGTTCGTCTGCTGACGGTGCATTACAGGATTGTCCTTGATGACCATCGTTTGGGTGATCAAGTCGTGCAAACATTGGCTGCGGGCATTGAAAAGCATCAAAAAATAGCCAATACAGAGGCTAAAAAGGTTGAGAAAATTCCCAAAAAAACGCCCCGTTGCGGTGCCAAAGCCAATAGTCTGGCCCGCTTCGCTTACTACGCGGATACCCATAGCGCGTTTGCCGACGGTCGCTCCGCGCTCACTGCCCTCTTGCAAGGCATAATAAAGCCAAGGCACGATGAACGGGACGAACAAAGATGGAAGCACTAAAATTAGTCCGTCAATGAGCCGTGCTGCGAACCGTTCGCCAAAGGAGGCATATACAATGGGCTGAGATTGGGTTTGGGGTTGGGGTTGATCAAGTATGGTCATGTAGTTCAGATTGTTTGAGGCGAAAGGTTTGAAATTTACAGGGATACGCCCCAACCTTTTTCGATGAACCACCCGTCTGGTAGGAAATTTCGGGACGACATTGGTACCAAGGCGGTTTTCATTGCCTTTCTTTGCCTTTGGAATTGTTGCGCAGCGACGCTTTCTTTAAAATTTAGAACGTGGCTTTTTTCGGCAAAAAAAACTACTCTGATCTGGATCTCGTAGACGGCTGTGCCGCCAACGACCGACGTGCTCAAGAGGCGCTGTACCGCCGTTTTTTCCCCGAAATGCTGCGAATGGTGCGCCGATACACTCGAGACGAGGATACTGCCATAGAAGTAGTGAACAATGGCATGTTGCGGGTTTTTAAGAAAATTCACACGTTTTCTTTCAAAGGCAGCCTCGAAGGCTGGATGCGCCGACTCGTTTATCACTGCATGGCCGATTATTATCGCGAAAACGCTCGTTACTTGCATTTTTTAGTGTTGGAAGACCATGACCAGAGCGTGCCAGAGCGCGGCCACGAAACGTTTTATGAAGAAGACATCCTGAAAGCCGTGCGGACTTTGCCGCCCACGTCGCAGGAAGTTTTTAGGCTTTACGCCATCGAAGGGTACAGTCACGCCGAAATAGCCGAAACCCTGAAAATGAGCGAAGGCACTTCCAAATGGCATCTTAGTACAGCAAGGCAAAAATTAAGGGAACTGCTCAGTGCAGAGTTCCCATTAGCGCTAATAAGTGCGAGCAGATGAATGTCAACACACCTTGACCACATTTCTTTTAATAAACATGGATAAGAATACTACAGACAAAGGTTGGGCCGCGATGCGCGGGTTGCTCGACCGTGAAATGCCGGAAAAGCGTCGTCGCCGATTTGGGTGGTGGTGGTTTGGCTTGCTGTTGTTGCCCATTGTGGGTTACGGGAGCTGGCAATGGTTGGGCTCGCACCATAGCCCGACTCCCAAACAGGAAACCTTGCCTGCTCAACCATTTGCAAGTACGGAATCAACTATTGATCCTTCGAGCATTAAAATTGTAGAAAAACAAGCGGCTTTTTCGTCAAATACTGCACCGGCCATAAGCAACGATATTGCAACGGATGTTGTAAAAACCAGAAAGAGAAACAAGAATGCAGATATTCATTACGCACCCACGTACCTGGATGACAGTATGATACGCGAAGAAGCGCCGCAGGCAAACTTTGCTGCTCTAGCAGAGACTGAGAATAAACCACACCTTGCCATTGGATATGTGCAAAGTACTGAACTGGAATCTGTCGTTTCAGAAAACAAGACAAGCATTTCACCGCAGGCAATCCCAATTTCAGAACTTGCCAAACCCATCAAAAAAACTTCGCACAAACACTGGGCATTCGGGGCAACTTCGGCCGTTTCTACCGAGCAATTCAAGTCAGTCAATGGTTTTTCCACAGGTTTAACTATTGACTGGAAATTCGCAAAGAAATGGGGGTTGCGGACGGGGGCTATGTACAATATCCATACTCCGCAAGAAAAATATCGCCCGGTGGCATCGGTGGCTTCGGCAGATTACCACTCCAATGTCTATGGCTATGTGATTGTAGTGGATGTCAGTACGGGGCAAGAAGTAACCAACGTACCAGGCAACAATTTTTACGACGATTCGCTGGCAGGCAAGGTGTTCATCCCGGTGAACCGTTTGCAACGTTTGGAAGTCCCACTCACCCTGTTTTGGCAGGCTGCCCGACCTTTAAAAATAATTGGAGGGCTATCCTTGACGCGCACGCTCTCCGCCAAAGCCGACAAGCAGAATTACTCCGGCGACTATATCTTAAAACTCGCCGACCGTACCGCAGAAGACGGTGCCAGTAAATTGAGTTCCAGCGAGTTGGACAATTGGAGCGCAGATGCTATGATTGGTATTGGAATAAACCTTGGCAAGTCCTTCGAGCTGGGGCTTTCGGCCAAAATGCCCATAAACAAGTTCCCTGGCATTGCCAAAAACAATCAAGCCGGAACAAATGCAAATGGAGCCTTCGAAGTCCTTTCCCTTAGTTCCACCCGGAAGCAAAACGGGCCGGTTTTTTCGCTTTACGGGAGCTTGTTTTTTTGAAGTACCCCGGAACTCCGTTCCGGGGCGGTAGTTGGTTCTGCAACCCAATATCCCCGGAACAGAGTTCCCTGATACTTACGCTCAACATATCCATTCGGTTCATATCGTATGAAGCAAGTGAACCGCAGCAGGTCGCCCCGATTTTTCGGTGGCGGCCTGTGTTGTTTTGTATCTACTTTTAGCCCCGAAACAATACAGTATGAAAGCCAAGCCAGAACCAACTCCAGAACCCGTCGCATTACCGCCTGCTCCCGCTCCACCCAGCGAAATAGACTTCATCGAAGCCAGCGTGAGCCTGCGCTACGACGACGTTTTCCAATGGACGCAGCCCAACGAAGTAGCCGACGTGCGCTGGCGCGAAGGGGCGTACGAATTCGTTTGTCACAATGGCGTGATGCTGCGCATATCGGTGCTTGCCGCGGGTATTTTTCGCTTGCGGTACTCGCCCGACGGGGTTTTCCAGGCTGATTTTTCTTACGCAATAGATCCAGGTTTTGAAGCGGAAAAAGTAGTGGTGCGGCTTGAAGAACGCGATGC
>JACMMM010000768.1 GCA_014379065.1 Saprospiraceae bacterium | reverse complement strand
GAATCTCTGCGATATAAAAATACCGCCGCTCACCGATCTCTTTTTCATAAATCAATGTGTGGCGATTTTTTAGCAATTCGTAGGAGAGACTGTCAAAGTTGGCAATTATGGCTGGGATAAAAAGAAAGGTTTCTGGTGAGACGGCAAACTGCCCTCGCGCAGTTTCTGTGAGATGATTGCCATGTTTTCGGAGGGTATGTTGCAGTGCATAATTGTCCACAATATGCTGATACTGATTGACATCAATCTCAGCGACCGATGCTACAAAAGCAATTTCCGGCGCTGTAATTGAGCCAACTACATAATAATAGCGTTTGTTTTCGATGTTGCTCGCGGTTACTTCGAGCAAGGTTTCGAGGGTAGAGATTTCCATTTGTTTACAAATATAGGAAATCTGACCCGATTATGCAAGGATTATACAAGAGCAGTAATACTGGTTTTCTGTCTGGGGCGGATGAAATGTAAAAGGGTAAAAGCGGCAAAGTTTAATAGCCTCGCACGACCCGAAAACCGATGTTGTTGACACGAGCGTTCGGATAGTACCAGTTGCGGCTAGCTACTTGGCAGTACACTGAATGATCGGCCCACGAACCACCGCGAAGCATACGAACATTATTATTTGCTGTACCTGAGCAACCTAGATAAGGTTCATATGTCTCTTCGCACCATTCCCGCACATTACCACTCATGTCGTAAACCCCCAATTCATTAGCTTTGCGCCCGCCCACTGGATAGGTTTCTCTAATTGAATTATTAGTGTACCGTGCCACATTGCCCACCAAATTATCCCCGGAATAGAGATACCCTTTGCTTTTTTTACCTCCACGTGCAGCGTACTCCCATTCTTCTTCAGTGGGCAAGCGGTAATTGCGATTTGGAAATCTAGCATTGAGTTTTTTCAGAAATTCTTGCACATCATTCCAAGAGACTTGTTCTACTGGGCATTCCAGACAGTTTTCTTTGTTGAAATGGGAAGGATTGTTGCCCATTACTTCCTGCCAATCAGCTTGGGTTACTTCATATTTGGCGATGTTGAAACTGCTGACCGTAACGGAGTGCTGGCATTCGTCACCATTGCGGTCTTTTTCACTACTGGGGCTGCCCATGGTATATTCACCTCTTTCTACAAACACCATTTCAAGTCCCGATTTTCGGTTTCGGAAAGGCTCTGGAGGAAGCAAACTTCCCGAAAGTTCAGAACTTTCGGGAAGTTGCGTAGCCGCCAGCCCCGGGCACCCCTCCTTCCCCGCCAACCCCTTCTCATTCACACACTTATCCTTATGATCTGGCACCCCATCCCCATCGGTGTCGGGGCAGCCAGCATAGCGTTTCTCTCCTTTTTTGTCCGGGCATTGGTCGCCCGCATCGGGTACGCCGTCGGCATCGCGGTCGGCGGGTGAATTGGGCGAGGGGCAGCCGTGATTGGCGAGGGTGCCTTTTTCGTAGGGGCATTGGTCGTCCTTGTCAGGAATGTCATCCTCGTCGCTGTCGGGGCAGCCGCTGCTGTGGGCGCCGTATTCATTGGGGCATTCGTCACGGGAGTCTGGTATTCGGTCGCCGTCGCGGTCGGTGTTGGTCACGTCAGGAGGGGCTACGCCACAAGCATTTTTCCGCACAAAAACAAAATCCCCTCCGGGCTCATGGCCACTAAAAGCGCCGCACTCTGGTTCAGGGACTTCTACTTTGTTGAGCCAGTATTCCAGATCATCAAAATACAAGATGCCTTCATCATCGCCCTTGCGCAGTGCCTCCAGAAAACGGCTGGCAAAAAGGGATTTGGCAGGAGTTTTGGCTTCCTTGTTGCCAGAGGAACAGTATTGCCGCCCCACAAACTGCATCGTGCGTTTGATTTTTTCTGCACAGTCTGCCTCCTGATTGTAGGTAGGAGCATCCGGTCGGCTTTTATTTCGAATACCAAAAGAGCCGGAGTGACAGGCGTCCAAGGCCAATAGGATATGTCTAGCCTTGCAGACCGCGAGATCACTGCGCAGGTCATCATAACTCAACCAAGTATCGCGGTACGGATCATCCACCAAGCCATCTTTTCCAACGAGGTAGCCCCGGTCGCGCACGCCGGGGTCGTAATGCCCGTGCATGGAAAAGAAGAACATAACCTGGTCGTTGGCGGCCAATTTGGCGTTGTATTCCCGCAGTTTTTCGCGCATTTGTGCCTTGGTGGGATTTGCCACGGCCTCGCATTTAAACCCGAAATTGGTTTGGAGTTCGGTTTGAAGCAATGTTGCTTCGTTGGCGGTTTCAGGCAGCTTTGCCCAACCGGGTTTGAAGTCGGTGACATAGAAAAAAACAGCGTAGTCTTTGCCTGAACGCTGGGCATTTAGATTGGAAGGGAGAAAGCCCGCCGTCGCCAATAGTAAAGCGGAAAAATATAGGTGGAGTGTTCTCATGGTGGAGCGGAAAGATTGGTAATGGGGAGACAAGGTAGAGAATGTTGGAAAAATTT
>JACMMM010000767.1 GCA_014379065.1 Saprospiraceae bacterium | reverse complement strand
GTTTCACAAAACGCGTCGTCCAAGACTTTCCAGCTTTTTCAAATCGAGCAAAATAGACACCGGATTTATACAGCGAGACGTCCACTTTTTGTTGATTATCAGGCTTGTAATAGGTTTTGATTTCCTGCCCTTTGGCATTCAAAAGCGTCACACGATCAAATGATGTGCTCATTTCAATGCTGATCATATTGCTGGCCGGATTGGGCGAGAGCAATACTTCTGAACTGAAATCGGCTTCGTTGGTAGCGGCGATGAGATCAATATCATCATTATAGCGCGGAAGCACCTGATAGCCGGAAGTGAAGGGATTGGTTGCATCAAACTGGCCGCCAATACCCGTGAGGTCAAAAAGAACTGTTGGCGCTGGGGCATTGTAGTTTTCTACATCATGGTCAATTCGGATCAAGATCGTATCGTTGGGATGGTTGTCAGAAACCGCCCGGACGTTGAAGCCGCTTGCGCCAACACCTGTCGTCCATTCCGCAGCATCCACCAGGTGCAAACTGGTGATTTCGATAAGTTTGGATTCCGTTGCTTCTGACAGACTTGTTACCAAGATTGGCGCGAGCAACGGGTTGTTTTCAGAAATTTTAATGATGGTATCGGGACGGATTTCTGTCTGGCCATTAAATTGGGCGATGGTGCCGCGCACTGTCACCTTGTCTTTTTCTTTTACCGTGTAACCAAAAGTGCCACCCAAGGTGGAGACTGCGATACCATCCCCGTTGTTGTCAATAATGGTGAAGAGCAGCGAAGGCACGTTGTTGTTGAGTGGCCGGAGGTTTACGCCGTATACGGTTCCTTGCAATTCGCAATTGGCGTTCAATGAGTCTGCCACGCCGGTGTTCGGGTTTTCACTTGTAACGAGACCAATCGTCCGCTGCGGATAGCATTTTACATTAATATTGACGGTAGCTTCGGAGCAATTTGCCGCATCACAAATTTGGTAGTTAAACTGGTCGGGGCCGCAATAGCCAGCATTGGATTGGTAAATAATACCGTGTCCGCTTACCGTAGCAGTGCCATGTGTCGGAGGCAATGTGATAATAAAAAGCGTGAGCGCATCAATAATCAGGTCATTTCCCTGAACATTAATAAAGGTGGCTTGTCCGGTTGGAACAGCCGCATTGTCGTCCACAGCCGTGATCTGGTTCGAGCCCATACAGCCAGAAGCTGCTCCGGGATTGCCTTTCACCTCATTTCCATTTATGATGATTCCGGTGCCCGTGGTTGCGGCTTGCCAATTTCCGGGCAAGCTGTTATCGGAATTGAAATCGCAGAGTACGATGGATGGCCCCAAGCCGGCAGCCTCTGCCGGCCAAGGAAGCGCATTGGAATAAGTTACATTATCTCTTAGTGTTCCAGCAGCGTCACGAAGTTCAATGAGCTCTCCATTGTTGCTGAGCGCGCCGGCAGTCCACACTAATGGCGTAAAGCCAAATACGGATTGAAAAGCGCTGGCACTCTTTGCCACGACGATATATCCGCCAGGAGGCATGATTGTCCCTGCCGGGAAAACATATTCAATGCTATTTATTGGGGTAAAAGTCCAACCCGAAATATCAGTAGGCAGGTTGTTGAAATTGTTCAATTCGATGTATTCAAGAGAGTCGTTTCCACTTTCGGGCGGGTTGTACATGATCTCAGTGATGACAACTTGGGCGTGGCCTGTAGCTAAAATGCATAACAAGAGCGAGAGGGCCAGAATAATTTTTTTCATGTTTGAAAATTTTGACTTTTGATGTTGCACTTGTAATCTTTGGATACTTGGGTTTTTAACAAGATACCCAAATCCTTGATTGTCTTTTGTTCTAAAACCGCCATGGTAAAAAGCGGCCCAAAAGTAGGCAAAAGTCTAAGACTAAGCCTCTGCGATGCCTAGGGGTTTTGCTAAAAAGTGTCAAAACTTAATCGGGGTTTAACATACGTGAAGTAATTTAGCGTCCGAAATTTTTATCCTTTTCACCATTCTTTTCTATTCGTATGAACCAATTTATTAACCAGTTTTCTTTAGGTAAAACGCTGGCTATCTTGGCGTTACTCCTATGCGGCACCAGCCTTTTTGCGCAGGTGACCACCTCTACCATTTCGGGCGTTGTATCCGACAAAAGCGGCGAACCGCTCATCGGTGCAACCGTGGTAGCCACCCACACCCCCACCAACACCCGCTACGGCACAGCGACCAACGCTTCTGGCCGCTACACCCTCCCCGCAGTACGGGTAGGTGGGCCGTATTCCGTGATGGTGAGTTACACGGGTTATGAATCCATGACGCAGGAGGGGATCTACACCAACCTTGGCACCGCTGCCAACGTGGATTTCCAAGTGCAAGAAACCGGCACTGTGCTGGAGGAAGTGACGATTGCGGCCAACCGCAACGACATTTTTAGTTCTGATCGCACTGGGGCTGCCACTACTTTTAACCGGCAGCAGTTGTCTTCTGTCCCGATCACGGGAGCGCGTTCTATCAACAGCGTCACGAAGTACAACCCGAACGGAAATGGCAACTCCTTCGGCGGGCAAGACAGCCGCATGAACAACTTCACCATTGACGGTTCGGTGTTCAACAACGGTTTTGGCCTGGGCACCGATGCGCAGGCGGGTGGCCGTACAGGGTCTACGGCAATCTCACTCGACGCCATTGAAGAGCTGCAAGTAAACGTCGCTCCATTTGACGTGCGCCAAACAGGTTTTGTCGGCACTGGCATGAACGCAGTGACGCGCTCGGGCAAAAACGAATTTTTTGGCACGGCTTTTTTCAACTTCCGCAAAAGCGACACCACCGGCATTTTCAACGGCACAAAAATCGGTGATGTAAAACCGAACATTGGCGCCTTTGATGAGAAGGTGTTTGGTGCAAGCCTTGGTGGTCCGATCATCAAAAACAAACTCTTCTTCTTCGCCAATTACGAAAGCCAGCGCCAAACAACTCCGGCCACTACCTGGGTGGCTGATGGCAGCCCATTGGACAATGGGGGTTCTAACGTGACGCGCGTACTCGCCAGCGACCTGGATAAACTTAGCACTTATCTCAACGACAAGTACCGCTATGCAACTGGCCCGTACGAAAACTACGACAATGAAACCAAGAGCGACAAATTCCTGGTTCGTTTGGACTGGAATGTGAACGATAAAAACAAATTGACGCTCCGCTACACACACCACAACTCACTTTCCGATCAATTGATCAGCAACAGCAACTCTGCTGGCGCCGGCAACCGCCGCACCAGTTTTGACGCAATGTCCTATCAAAATGCTGGCTATCTCATCGGTGACAACACCCGCTCCTTTGTGGCTGAGTTGAACACACAGGTTAACAACAAAGTGTACAACACCTTCAGTGCGGGCTACGATTTTCAGGATGAAGACCGTCAATACAAGGGAGCGCTTTTCCCCACCATTGACATTTTGAAGGACAATAAAACCTATATCTCGGTTGGATTTGACCCCTTCACGCCCGACAACAAACTGAGCTACGGTACGCTGCACTTCACGAACAACGTTTCTGTCTACAAGAACAAGCATACCTTCACTTTCGGGGCCAATTTTGAGCAGTACAAATCAGACAACCTTTTCTTCCCAGCATCCAATGGCGTGTATGTGTTCGATTCGCTGGCTCAGTTTTACGCCGCCTCTGATGCTGCCATCCTGAACCCAGCCACAGACACATCGTTGGTCAGATACAATAGGTTTCAATACCGTTACTCCGCTCTGGACGGTGCTGCCGAACCTCTTCAGACCTTGAAAGTCAACAAGTTCGACCTTTACGCACAGGATGAATTTCAAGTCGGCAAACGCTTTAAACTTACTTACGGCATCCGCGCCGGGATCATTTCTTTTGACGACACCGGACTTTCCAACATAAGGGTGGATACCCTGGGTTATGTAGATGAGAATCGCAACCGTGGATATAAATTGCATACCGGAAAACTACCCGATCCAAAAGTCCTTTTAGAACCACGTGCAGGTTTTAACTGGGACGTATTGGGCAACAAGAAAACCCAGCTGCGTGGCGGAACGGGCATTTTTACAGGTCGCCCACCCTATGTATGGGTATCCAACACCATCGGAAACAATGGGGTGTTGACGGGTTTTATTGATGTTTCTGGCGCAAAAACACGTCAACATAAGTTCACACCAGAAACCAATATATTTATTCCTGACTCCCCTACCCTTCCTTCCACTTTTGACCTTGCGGCCACGGATGACAACTACCGTTTCCCACAAGTCTGGAAAAGCGATCTTGCACTGGATCAAAAACTTCCTTACGGTTTGATTGCTACGGTTGAATTGATGTACAACCGCAATGTGAACGCTGTCAAATACTTCGATGCAAATTTCGAGACCTCTACCGCCAATTTCACAGGTCCGGACACACGCCCACGGTTTGCAGGCAACGACAATGGTGTGCGCATCAACGACAACGTGTCTCGCGCTGCTGTTATGACCACCACCAACGAAGGTTACTATCAGGCTGCTACCATCAAACTTGAATATCCAAACAAAAAAGGCCTCTACGCTATGGTCGCTCATACGTTTAGCCAAGCCAAGGACTTGATGAGCGCAGGCTCTATTGCTTCCGGCTCCTGGACGGGTGCCCGTTCCGTACGTGGCAACAACGACCTGGATCTTTCTTTTGCGGATCAGGATGCTCCCGGGCGTACGGTGGGACTCTTGGGGTACCGCTTTGAATATGGAAAGGATTTTGCTGGCGCCACCGCCATTACCCTGGGTTATGTAGGCGAACGCCGGGGCTTCAACGGCAATATCAACTCCGCTCGTTTCTCTTATAGCTACGCTGGCGACATGAATGGAGACCGGGTGAGCAACAACGACCTTATCTATGTGCCCAATAGCGCGAGCGAACTCACCTTCGACCCGCTTGTTGTTGGTAGTGTTACCTATACCGCCGCTGAGCAAGCTGCTGCTTTTGATGCGTTTATCGAGCAGAGTGATTATCTGAAGTCACGCCGTGGCAAATATGCTGAACGCAATGGGATCTTGTTCCCGATCTTGCACCGTTTTGACGTTGCCATCACGCAAGAATTTTCGATCAAAGTCGGTGGCAAACGCAATACCATCCAACTGCGTGCTGATATTTTGAACGCTGCCAACTTGCTCAGCAACGAGTGGGGTTTGGGCAACAACTTTGTTACAGATCGCCCACTTACAGCTGTGGGCACTACGGTTGACGGCGTTCCAAAGTACAAACTGACGACCCAGAAATTGGCCGATGGCTCTACCGTGTTGCTCCGCGATTCATTCGTGAAGAGCAAAACCCAATTTGATACTTGGGCCGCACAGTTTGGTATTCGGTATATCTTCAACTAAATTGTTAAAATATAATTGCGCCGCGACTTGCTATTCCAGGTCGCGGCGCAATTTATTTAAGATATGTTTATAGGAATTTATTCCGAAAAATCATTCGGTAAATCACGCTATTTCCTGGTAGGAATATTCAGGTTTGGATAAGGTTTCAAAAAAATCCTTTAAGTATTCGCGACCCAACCTTTTTTCTTCTGAAATTACTATATGAAAAACTCGTTTTTCCGTACTTCTCGTACAGGTTTTTAATGCATTAAATATCGAGTTAAAGGATTCTACTGGACTGAGTTTGCCCAAGCCGCTTCCAATTAATGGAATATACAGCACATGTCCATCTAAACCTTGAAATTTTTTCATCACATTCTGCATTGCATGATCCAGTGTATTTGTTGATATATTATAATCTGCATTCTTGTCAATTTCTAGCGCAGCAACGTGAAAGATATACTTAACGGGAAGGTCAAAACCCGATGTAACGACTACGTCATTTTGTTCTACTGGGGAAAATTTATATAATTCATGCAAAATTTTGGTTTTACTCCCTTTTTCAAGCAATCCATAAGCGACACCACCTCCTGCACTCAGGAAGGTGTCATCTGGGCTTATGACAATATTATTGAGCTTAGTATTTTCAGGGTCGTTTAAGAATCTTCGGCTGGTGATATCCCCGTAAGATATTTGTATTTCATAATTCGCTTTGGTATTTATTATGGTAAAAGCGATTTCTGGCACCTTGGCAGCAACCTTTCGCCCCGATTCATATCTTTTCTTTTGAAATCTTAATGATTCAATGTGTTTAATTATTGCATCCGAAACAAGCCCTTCTGTTGATAAAACATACCTTAGGCGCATTTCGTGATCAAGATACAAATTAGCAGTTCCAACTAATGCATTATTTTTCCCACCCACCTTTTGAATTAAATCAAAAATGAATTCTCCGGCCCCCCAAATTGGAAAAAAATTAAAACCTGAATGGCGACGGTAGGTTTCCTTTATTTTACTAACTATCGCCTTATTAACCGTGTCTGTATTCAATTTTTCAAGAAGAAGTCTGTTGCTTTCCTCTTCTGTCAAGTTATGAGGTTTATCCGCACCCATATAAATACCCCATAATAGACCATATTCTAAAATTTTATTTTTCACAATATTATCTTCTACCGCCAACTTGTCAAACATGGTGTGAATGCTTTTTTCATAACCAGCAGTGCCCAAGACAACAAGGCCAGCGTTTTTCAATGCGTTCTCAACCTGCTTGTAAATATCCTCCGGCATTATTGTAGTTTCTGAGCTTGTATTTGATATATTATGTGTATCATAATCGCCGTGAATTTTCAGAAGGTAACATTTGTCTTTATCGGAATTAGAAATAAATCTCGATTCCTCAGGCATTCTAATCGCCTGACACTCAATATTTCCAATATGATAGAATGCCAACTCTAACAATTTGTCGAAATTAGTAGTAATCGCAATGTTTTTTAGGATTTTATGGCTAATTAGCAATGAAGTTCCATAGTGAAAAAAAGAAGGTTTAATGCCTGCTAAAAGTTCTGTAAAATAATCAACCCGCGAAGCTTCAGAGGGATATGCCTTTTCAATGCAAGTGCTATATCTCGAACTATGGTCATTCCATTCCAAATATTTCTCGTAATCATCAATTGTCGTTACCCCATGGGATATTAATAAATCACGAATGTCTTCACAAATCGTTTTTGCGGTTATTACACCAGAATCCACGGAGGCGCCTGCGCCAACATAAATCGCAAACTTTTCCTTATTACTTAGAATTTTGAAGATCGCTTGTTTATCTGTAATTACCATAGTTTTTATGATGTGAATGAGGTTGGAAAAGCCCAAAAACAATATAAATTTTTGATATCGAGCGCAAATCTCAATGAAATTCAATAAAAGACCAAGTAACCTGCAATTTTTCTGTGCTATTAGACTCAATGCGGAAGTCATTTTTCCCGACCTTCGCCCTTGCTATGCGATTCGACATCATCTCAGTACTGCCCGAGCTTTTGGAAAGCCCGCTCAACCACTCCATTATGCAGCGGGCCAAAGACAGGGGCCTGCTGGAAGTTTTCCTCCACAACCTGCGCGATTACGCTTTGGGGAAGCACCGCCAAGTGGACGACTACCAGTTCGGCGGTGGCGCAGGCATGGTCATGAGACCCGAACCACTCGCTGCTTGCATCGAAAAACTATGCGCCGAACGCATTTATGATGCCATCATTTACACCAGTCCCGATGGTCAAACACTGGATCAAAGTCTCTGCAACCAGTTGAGTATGAAGGAAAATCTGCTCGTAATCTGCGGGCATTACAAAGGCATTGATGAACGCATCCGCCAGAAATACGTTACACTCGAAATCAGCATCGGGGACTACGTGCTTTCAGGGGGAGAATTGGCCGCTGCGGTGATCGTAGATGCTGTGGGCCGCTTGATCCCGGGTGTTTTGAACGATGAAACTTCAGCGCTTTTTGACAGTTTTCAAGACGATTTGTTAGCGCCACCTGTCTATACACGCCCGGCAGAATGGGAGGGGATGAAGGTTCCAGAAGTATTGCTTTCAGGCCACGAAAAGAATATCAGCGAATGGCGGCATGAGCAGAGTTTAGAGCGGACCCGCAGCCGTCGCCCCGACCTTTTGGAACGATATGAGAAAGGTGAAGATGCTGCCTAATTCTGGTTATCAACTTTTACACACGAACAAAATAAACATGAGCAAAGAAAAAACTTATTTTGAGGCCGCAGATTTGGCCAATTTTGGGAAAATAACCGAATGGCAAGAGCCCATGGGCAAAAAATTCTTCGATTACTATGGAGAGGTCATGAAAGAGGGCGCATTGACCGCGCGAGAGAAAGCACTCATTGCATTGTCCATTGCCCATGCCATGCAGTG
>JACMMM010000766.1 GCA_014379065.1 Saprospiraceae bacterium | reverse complement strand
ATCAGCGCCAGTTATTGACTTTCGGATATATAAAGGGCATTCCGCTTATCCCCGAATACGATAAAAAAGTACTTATCAACCAGGCAATGAGTGAAGACGCTCAATATTTTCAAAGCTTTTATCATGATCTCGAATCTCAGCGTTTCTCATTGATTATATCGAACCCTTTGCACATGCGCATTCAAACTGATACTGATGACTTTGGCGAAGAGAATAATGCCTGGGTAAAGTGGATTTCAAGCCCGGTCTTGTGTTACTACGAACCCTTGATTACCTTAAAGAAGGTAACGGTACAGCTTTTGGTGCCGCGTGAGGACGTATCAGCTTGTGAACGGGCCCTTCCGTTAGTGGAGAATGAATAAGGTTTGTACGCCATGAATTGTATGGTCAGCTGGTTAGCATGGGATCTGCTTACCTGAATCTTCCATATCTTTTGCCTCGTCTTGCCCGTCACTTTCTTCCTGAAAAATTGGTGCGCTTTTTGCTTTTACGTAATTGGATCATTCGTCCGGGCATTGAAACCAGCAACCCATCAGCAGCTGTAAAAAGATATGCGGATGTGCTTTCCAGTCGGGGCTCCTCATTTTTGGGTAAGCGCGTCCTGGTTCTGGGGTATGGGGGACGGTTTGATGTCGGTTTTAGCCTGCTAAAAGAGGGTGCTTCTCATGTAATACTTTGTGATAAATATGCACCACCCGATGAACCACATAATCTTCGGCTGTTTAGCGGCGAAGCAAAATATTTTGTTGTCGAAAAAAGTGGCCTTCGCCCGCGCAAAGAATGGATGACATTATTGCAAACAGATATTCGTGATATCCAGGCGAAGAGCGAAATTGAGGCTGTTGACATTGTTCTTAGCAGTTCTGTTTATGAGCATCTTGATGACGTGGAAGGCATCACCCGTGCACTGGCGGACCTGACAAAACCGCATGGCATCCAAATCCATTATGTGGATTTACGCGACCATTTTTTCAAATATCCATTTGAGATGTTGCGCTTTTCAGAAAGTACCTGGCGCACCTGGCTGAATCCTTCCAGTAATCACAACCGTTATCGCTTGTGGAACTATCGAAACGCGTTTGAAGCCTGTTTTAGAGAAGTGGAGATTGAAATTCTGACCTATGAAGAGGAAGCTTTCCGCAGACTTCGGCCTTATATTCAGCCCGAATTTGTAAGCGGAAATATGGAAGAGGATGCCGCGGCGACCATCCGTGTGGTGGTCTCCGAACCACTAAAAGCCTGAACGATCCGAATATGTTTTCAAATCTGTCTCGTCCCATTTTGTTGAGGAGCATTCTCCTGATCACGGCTGGGCTTTGCCTGCTTGCAGTCTGGGATCTCATCGGTCTTGCGCAGCGTTTGGGTGTCGAGCTCAGTTCCAGCGTCAATTGGATAAGTATGCTGGCCGCGTTGGGTATGCTTGCAGCATTAGCGTTATTTGGGATAGTCATCAGTTTCTCGAAGCTGGGTGAAAGGTTGTGGCCTCGATTGGCGGCAGGCGTTTGGAGACATAGTACCCCTCGATGGGTTGGCATTCCGTTGTTTTTCATGTCTCTGATTTTGTACAGTTTGTTCACCTTTTCTTCGCTGGGCGGATT
>JACMMM010000086.1 GCA_014379065.1 Saprospiraceae bacterium | reverse complement strand
TTGATGGATATGGACGATTTTTTGAATTTTTATGGATGATGTCCAGCCATGACGCCTACATCATCCATCGGAAATAGCCCATCGTCCATATCCATCAAAAATCAACAATCAACAATCATGTAATCGTCATTCGTCAATCAAATTATGCCCTCTCAATTTTTTCCTTAAAAAATCCACGTAGACGCTCCATGCACCTATGGCGAAGCACTTTCACGGAGCCAACAGCAGATCCAATCATGGAGGCTATGGCATCGTCGCGGAGATCATCCCAATAGGTTAGCCGGAGTATCAGTCGGCATTTGTCTTCCATTTGGCCAAAGGCTTGGTCCAGGGCTGCGAGGAAATCTTCGCGGCCTTCAGTTTCGGGAATGGGATCGGGGAGGTTTACAAAAGTGTTTGTTTCCACTTCGCCTTCTTCATTGATTTGCAATTGGTTGAGGTCGGTATAAATTTCCTCACCCTTTCGGCCTCGGAGCCGGTGAAACCACCAGCGCCGCCCAATAGCATCTATGAAGGTTTTGACTTTCACATGGGGCTTGAAGTCAGGTTTTCGACAGTATTTGCAGAGCACCATAATGATCTCTTGGAAAGCATCTCTGGCATCGGTCTCTGTGCCGCTATTTCCGCAAACGAAAAACTCAATGCTGCGGTAATGCTTCTCGTAGAGACACTTGAATGCCAGGTTCTGGCTCAAAAGATCAAGGTCGTTACGCAAGGCCGCCCAAAGGGAGGTGTCGTCGGCAAATTTGTTGCAATGGCTGCTCATGCGAGTCGGTTTCAGGTACGTTTTGTGCGAAAAACAGGCGGTTTACTTACTGGAAAGGCACAAATGTAAAACTGATACCGACTTTGCCTGAGTATTTTGGTGCTTTCTTATTCCACAGACAACAAATGGTTAACAGTGACAGCGAATTTTTCAGGAAGCCTATTCGACCAGAACGAAGGCGGCCCAAAAAAACGGGTCTCCATACCGCTTACGCATAGCCTTCTGCGCCTTAGCAAATGCCTTTGGGATGGGCATCTTCCCCACCAGCCAATGCTTGTAAAAAGCCGACATCAATTCCTGCGTCTGCTTGTCCGGCACCTGCCACAGCGACATGATCAGGTACTTCGCTCCTGCGATTTTGAATGCCCGTTTCAGGCCGTACACGCCCTCATTGGCTTCTACGTCTCCAAGGCCCGTTTCGCAGGCTGAGAGCACTACGAGTTCGGTGCCGCTGAGGTTCATCTGGCTGATCTCGTAAGCCGTGAGGATGCCGTCTTCCTGCCCTTCGGGGGTTTTACTGCCTGCCCAGGCGGGGTTCGCGCCCGCGAGCACGAGGCCAGAGCGGAGCAGCGGGTTGTCGGATGTTTTGAAGACTGGTTCGCGCTCGGAAAACATTCCTCGTTGGAGGGTCGTATCTTTTGGATCAGGGAAGAAAAAGCCATGGGTGGCGATGTGCAGGACGGCTGGGGCAGGATTGCCACTCTTCCCCAACATTTTGAACGCGGCTTCTGAGCCGGCTTGACCGCTAAAGGTCCGTACTGTATAACCTGATTTGTCGAGCGTCGTAGCGACATTTTTTACCTCTTTTTCCGTGCCAGGCAGATAAGCCCAGATGTCTTCAGCGCTGTCGCCAAGGGCGCTGCGCAAGGCTGTTACATCGTAAGAGAACTTGGTTTGAACGACTGAATCGGGGACAAGAGCAGGTTTTTCAAGGTCATATTGCAATCCACCAAAGAGTGCGGCAGTATGGATAGGCGTGTTGGTTTCGAGATTTTGAACTACAAGTTGTCTTGTACTGCCCAATTGCACCAGAGCGTACTTGTCAGCAAGCGTCTGATTACTACCAGGCATGCCAATGGCACTGAGCTGGAGACGATGTAACAGGCCAGATGGAGCGTAATAAACGGTCGTTGCACCGCGCAGCAAACTGTCAATCGGTTCCCAGATAAGTTGGTAGAGGCTGGCGGTTTTTTGGCCGGGGATGATAATGCCCTCTTCCTTGTCGCTGCGCGTTTTCTGCTTGCTTTTGCTGCCTCGGGTGGCGTAGAGTTGCCCGGCTGTTGCTGCGGTGTTGGCGGCGGCGAGCAGGGGTTGGATTTGGCGTTGCTCGAAGAGCTGGACCATGCGGGGTTGAGGCCAGCCGGGACGGAGAACCAATGCGGCGTAGATGATACTATCAATCGAATGGTTTAATTTGTAATGTACAAATTCAACGACAGCTTTGGTGGGCTTAAGTGTTGCTTGGACTTCCTGCCAGCTAACCTGGCTAATAGCGTTACCATATCCGGAGACAGTCCGGGCAAGCTCTTTTTCAAGGGCATTCGCATTGCGTTCCAGCAAAGAAACAGCGACACTATCGCGATAGCCAATGGGCAAGGTCATTTGACCGGAAAGTTGCCGTTGATAAGATTGCAATAATAAAAAGTCTTTTATGTGACTGGAATCTGATAAAGCCAATTGTTTCAATTGTTTGGCAGCGAACAACAAAAAACCTTTGTAAAAAAGGGTGTTATTAAAAAAATGACCCGTCATTTTATTTTTTACATAGTCCGACCTTTGGCTCCAAGACAAGTCGAAGTCAATATTGGAGGCAAAACCTTTGGTATACTTTGACAACTCCTGCTCAGAAAGATGTTGAGCAGAAATGGCTAGCAAGTGCCTTCTGATAGCTCCTGCTTCGTTCATCATAAAAGCACCCTTATTATTTTGGCCAAGGTTAAAAAGTATATTGGCGTGGGAGGACAGGTTTGAAGCATATTCCGGGTGAACTTCACCCAGTATGGATTTATTAATATTTTCAGCCTCAAGAAAGATGGAATCTGCAGCAGTGTAACGGCCCATATGTTCATAAAAGGTGGCTAATGCACTTAGGCCGACGGCAAAACGCGAGTTTTGCTTTCCTGCTAATTGGTAATAAAGGTCTATAACCTCTATAAAATGGTTTTCTGCCTCTTTATAACGACCAAGATCTTGATATAGGTTTGCCAAATTCAACTGGATGTTAACGTATTCATTGTTGCTTTTCCCCAAGGCTTTATCAATTATATTTTTTGATTGAACGGCTAATCTTTCAGCCTCTTCCAGACGACCCATTGACCAATAAAGCACGGCAAGGTTATTAAGGGTGCTGGCATACCTAGGGTGGTTCTTTCCTTGAATTTTTTCTCGCACGGTTAATGCTTGTAAATATAAAGTTTCAGATTCCTTAAAAAGGCCCATACTCCTATAAAGTGCTGCTAAATTGTTTAAACAATTGGCATAAAAAGGATAATTGGTTTCTGGTAGCGTTGTTTCTAAAATTTTTTTTGCAATAAGGAAATTAACTTCAGCATCTTTATAACGTCCCATATTAGCATAGAGACTGCCTAAATCAATCAACATTCCAGCCCGGTCCGGATGATTTTCCGGAAGTTGTTTTTCTCTGACAAATTTTGATTCAAGCCCCGATTGCTCAGCTTCTTCGTATCTTCCCATGCGGCGATATAAATTCATCAGGTTTGTGAGTGCGCTTGCATAAGAGAGGTGGTTTTTACCAAAATGATTTTGATAGATGGTCTTGGCTTGCAATAAAGAATCTTCTGCTTCCTGATATCGCCCCAAATCACTACAAACTAAAGCCAGATTGATGAGCAACCTGGCATAACTGGGATGGGTGACGCCAAGTACTTTACTTCGAACATATACGCATTCATGAAACCATTTTTCTGCTTGGGGAAGATCACCGGCAAAATAGAACGTTACGCCGTATGTGTAGCAAACATTTCCAAACGTCGCCGACTCTCTGCCTAGGCTACCCAAAACCAAACTTGCAGCAGTAGAATCGATCTCAACTGCTCTATTAAATTCACCTTGCTGGCCAAGCTTTAAAGAAAGCTTGAGCAAACTATCAACATGGATCTTTACCCAGGCCGTATCTCCTGTTTGTCCTCGAACAGTATTAGGTAGAATGAGTATCGAGAGGAAAAGAATGGTTTTCATCCTTAAAATTTTAAGTGTTAGAAATGTGAAGGTCGGGAATTTTACAAAATTTTATAGCCTGATAATCAATTGTTTGTGCGGTGTATAAAAAACCCCGTCCTTACTTGTTAACCAAACCACGACAAAGGAATGAAAGGGTATCCGTAACGCAAACTTTCACTTCTTAAATTTTTTCATCATTAAAACATTCATATCATGGCACAGGCACAAGATATAAATGAGCTCCAACGGTATAAAGCTGCAAAACAAGGAGGGGGTCTTTCCGGAATTTTGATTGGAGCCTATATAGGGTCAGTCGTCCTCTCAAGAATTGCTGAAATCTCAAGCCCGCTAAACATAGTGATCATAATAACCACCGTACTGGGGTATTTTGCAGGCAGGCAACAAACCTAGCCGCCATAGTCACTCGACTAGGACGAAGGCGGCCCAAAAAAACGGATCCCCATACCGTTTGCGCATTGTTTTCTGCGCGGCCGAAAATGCCTTCGGGATGCCCATCTTCCGCGCCAGCCAATTCTTGTAAAAAGCCGACATCAGTTCCTGCGTCTGCTTGTCCGGCACCTGCCATAGCGACATGATCAGGTACTTCGCCCCTGCGATTTTGAATGCCCGTTTCAAGCCGTACACGCCTTCGTTGTCCTCGACATCACCCAAGCCTGTCTCGCAGGCCGAGAGCACCACAAGTTCGGTACCGCTGAGGTTCATCTGACTGATCTCATAAGCCGTGAGGATGCCGTCTTCCTGACCTTCCGGAGTTTTGCTGCCTGCCCAGGCGGGGTTCGCGCCCGCGAGCACAAGGCCAGAGCGAAGCAGTGGGTTGTCAGAGGTTTTGAAGACGGGCTCTCGGTCAGAAAATGATCCGCGTTGTTGGGTGGTGTCTTTGGGGTCGGGAAAGAAAAATCCGTGTGTGGCGATGTGCAATACGGTTGGCACGGATTTGCCGTCTTTTCCGAGCATTTTGAAGGCGGCTTCGGAACCGTCTTGTCCGCTGAGGGTGCGGACTGAATATCCGGCCTTGCCGAGCGTGGTAGCGACGTTTTTCACTTCTTTTTCTGTGCCGGGCAGGTAACTCCAGGCATCGCCGCCCCTGCCGCCGAGGGCGCTGCGCAAAGCAGTTATATCATACAGCGGATTGGTTTGCTGCGCTGAATCGGGCATTGCGGCAGCGTTTTCCAGTTCGTAACGCAGACCACCGAAGAGGGCAGCGGTATGGGTAGTTGTTGGGGTCGCCGCGCCGTGTACTACAAGTTGCCTTGTGCTACCTAATTGCACCAGAGCGTACTTGTCAGAAAGGGTCTGGTCGGTGCCGGGCACGGCGATGGCACCGAGCTGAAGACGGTGTAACAGGCCCGATGGAGCGTAATAAACGGTTGTTACACCACTCAACAGGCTGTCCAGCGGCGCCCAGATGAGTTGGTAAAGGTTGGCCGTTTTTTGGCTGGGGATGACGATGCCTTCTTCCTTTTGCCTTGCGCGGGTCTTATGACCCCGCAGTCCACCACGGGTAGCGTAGAGCTGGCCTGCGGTAGCGGCGGTATTGGCTGCGGTTAGGAGAGGCTGGATTTGGCGCTGCTCGAAAAGATGAATCATACGGGGTCGAGACCAACCTGGTCGAAGAATGAGGGCTGCGTATTTGGGATTTTCAGAATTAGAGGATTTGCTATCATAGTCGGAATAATGAACAAATTCAATTCCAACTTCTCCAGCGTGCAGTTGACTTTGTACCTCCCGCCATTGCACCACCCGTCGAGAATCTACAAAATCAGGTGAACGGCGGGCAAGTTCCTTTTCGTGATCATTGGCTCGCGCTTTGAGTTGTTCGATATGGTTAGAATCACGCTCGGCAATAGGTAGGGTAAATTGTTTTGCGAGTTGGAGATGGAAAGATTTCCACTCAGCGTGAATGGCGCGGGTGCTGCTGTCAGCTTTAGAAATGCCTTTCGCACGTGCAATTGCGCTGAAAAGCAGCGCATTATTAAGAAAAAGGGCGTTGTCATAGGCAGCGATAATTAAAGAATCGGCTTGATAGGTTTGGGCAACTTTATATAAGGCATCAAATCTTTTATTAAACAAGGCACTGTATTGGAGCATTTCTTTTTCGGAGGAGTAGGCCGTAGATTTTTGCAAGAGGGATTTGGCAGATGAATTGGAGGAAAGCATAGTAGATACTGCATGTGCAACATCATTTTTAAGGGTATATAAATGCGACAAACGAAATGAAGTCATTGCATAATCGGGATGCTCTCTTCCAAACACCATTTCCAGAATATTTTTGGCTTCCAAAAACAATGGTTCTGCTCTGCCATATTCACCTATAGACCTATAACAATCTGCTAAATTCTCCAAAACCTTGGCGTAAATTTCATGCTTTTTCCCAAATATCTTTTCTCCGATACCCTTGGCTTCCAAAAAAATCTGCCCCGCTTTATCATATTCGCCATCGGACAGATAGGCAATCCCCAGACCAGTCAGGCTTTTTATATAATCAGGATGTTCTTTCCCCAATATTTTTTCCCGAATGTTTTTGGCTTCCAAATGAAGTTGCTTTGCTTTATCGTATTCCTTTTTGGCACGATAAACAGCTGCTAAACCATACGCACTCGTGGCATAATCAGAGCTGCTTTTCCCAAAAACCCTTTCCATGATGTTTTTGGCTTCAGAAGCCGCCTGCTCGGCTTTGTCTAATTCCCCTTTTAACCTATAAAGAGTTGCTAAATTGTACAGACAATTTGCGTAATCCGAGTGGTCTTTTCCTAACACCTTCTCACGGATGTTTTTGGTTTCTAAATACAACTGCTCGGATTTGTCGTAATCCCCTTTGATTTGATAAATACTCGCCAAATTATTTAAAGTTATAGCATAGCTCAGGGGTTCTTTTGTCAACGCCTTTTTCTGAATCGTTTTAGCCTCCAAGTACAACTGCTCAGATTTTTCGTATTCGCCCTTAGCCAGATAAATACTTGCTAAATTACTCAATATAGAAGCATAAGAAGGATGTTCTTTCCCTAAGGCCTTTTCACGGATAGATTTTGCTTCCAAATACAATTGCTCAGCTTTTTCGTATTTTCCTTTAGAATAGTAAAGGCGTCCCAAATTGTTCAGGGTAATGGCATAATCTAGGTGTGCTTTCCCTAATATTTTTTCCTGACGGGTTTTGGTTTCCAAATATAAAGGCTCTGCTTCATCAAGTTTACCCCAAATATGGTACACTCTTCCCCGATTAGAAATACAGTTGACATATCCCACAGATTCCTCCCCAAAAGCCTCGAAGGCCTTCTTTTTTGCTACATCAATGACGCGCAAGGATTCCTCAAATTTTTGTCGTCCAGTCAAGGTTCGGCATAACTGTATCAGGCTATCCACCTCTTTTACTACCAATGCCGAGTCCACTGCGGCCTGCCCCAACCCAACGCCGGGCAGCAAAACGAAAAAAATCAAGGCAAAAAAGAGTTTTTTCATTTTTGGAAAAAGTTTTATTTAAAAATATTTCCCCCAACCTGTTAACCAAACCACCACAAAGGAATGAAAGGGTATCAACATCGCAAGCATATCCTTTCATTTTGAAAGAGTTCTTGCGGTGAACATAACAACATTCTTAACACATTAAATTATTTCGAAAATGAGTACCAAACTTCAGCTCCGTATCCATCGCGTAAAATGCGTGGATGAGACCAACGGCCAATGGGTCGAGAAATTCGGCAACGATGAAATCTTCCTCGGCGGATTCGCCGTGGATGAAAAGGCCCAGACAACCGAAATTAAACCCTTCAGTGTTTATCCGCACTTCGATGACGGTGACGTTAAAAACTACAGCCCTCCGCGTGTATTCCACACCTTTCCACTGTCTGGCGCCGGCGAATGGCCCAGAACCTTCGGAATTGGGTTGGTGCTTATAGAGAAAGACGCCGGGGGCATGGCAGAAGCCGTGAACAAAATCACATCATTTGCCAAAGGGAAGATCCTTGAGGAACTTGCCAAAGAAAAAAAGAAAAACACGGATAAAAAGAATCAAGTGCAGGGTTTTCTTGGCCTGTCATTGGGTGCGCTTTTGCTGCTGGCAATTAAAGCCGCCGCGCCTTACATCCTGGATTACGTGATCAAAAAAATCATGGCGGCCTTTGATGATGAAATTTTCAAGCCTGAAATCGCCACGATCGATTTGCCATCCGCCAACCATAATTGGTCGGGCGCTTTGGATACCGTTGAAAAAATCGCTCGCTTCAAAGACCACGGTGGCATTTATGAGGTGACCTACGACTGGGCGCTTTCTTAAGCAAAGAATTCTGAGATTGACTTCGGTGCAGGCTATGTTGCCTGCACCGTTTTTTTTTGAGGGATGTCACCTCTGTCATCTATTTATTCCACCAAAACAAACCCAGCTTTAGCCGCCATAGTCACTCGACCAAGACGAAGGCGACTTTAGCCGCCATAGTCACTCGACCAGGACGAAGGCGGCCCAAAAAAACGGATCCCCATACCGTTTGCGCATTGTTTTCTGCGCGGCCGAAAATGCCTTCGGGATGGACATCTTCCGCTCCAGCCAATTCTTGTAAAAAGCCGACATCAGTTCCTGCGTCTGCTTGTCTGGCACCTGCCAGAGCGACATGACCAGGTACTTCGCTCCAGCAATCTTGAACGCGCGTTTCAAGCCGTACACCCCTTCGTTGTCTTCGACATCACCCAAGCCCGTTTCGCAGGCCGAGAGCACCACAAGTTCGGTGCCGCTGAGGTTCATCTGGCTGATTTCGTAGGCCGTGAGGATGCCGTCATCTTGGCCTTCCGGGGTTTTGCTGCCCGCCCAGGCGGGGTTTGCTCCTGCGAGCACAAGGCCAGAGCGAAGCAGCGGATTGTCGGCGGTTTTGAAGACCGGTTCCCGGTCCGATAATATTTCTCTTTGCCGCGTAGTGTCTTTGGGATCGGGGAAAAAAAAGCCGTGCGTGGCGATGTGCAATACAGTTGGCGCCGGTTTTCCGTCTTTTCCCAACATTTTGAACGCAGATTCGGAACCATCATCACCACTAAGCATTTGGACGGAGTAGCCCGCTTTCCCGAGCGTGGCAGCGGCGTTTTTCACTTCTTTTTCCGTACCGGGCAGGTAACTCCAGGCCTCGCCGCCTCTGCCGCCGAGGGCGCTGCGCAAAGCGCTTACATCGTAGGAGGGATTGGTTTGCTGGGCTGAATCTGGCGTCGCGGCAGGTTTTTCCTGTTCGTAGCGGAGACCGCCGAAAAGTGCCGCTGTGTGGGTGGTCGTTGGAATTGCAAAGCCGTGCACGACGAGTTGCCTAGTGCTGCCTAATTGGACGAGGTCGTATTTGTCGGCAAGGGTTTGCGCTGTACCAGGCATGGCAATGGCAGCCAGATCAAGTCGGTGAAGTACACCGGAAGGGGAATAGTAAACGGTCGTCACATCGTGCAGCAGGCTGTCCATGGGTGCCCAGATCAGTTGGTAGAGGCTGGCCGTTTTTTGGTTGGGGATGACGATGCCTTCGCCGCTATTTTGCCCTGCGCGGGTCTTATGACCCCGCAGTTCACCACGGGTGGCATAGAGTTGGCCTGCTGTAGCGGCGGTATTGGCTGCGCTGAGGAGGGGTTGGATTTGGCGCTGTTCGAAAAGTGTGACTATGCGCGGTTGTGACCAGCCAGGACGAAGAATGAGGGCGGCGTACATTACGCTGTCGGTGGCTTTGGGGTTGCTGAATTTGTAATGCACAAATTCAATAGCTGTTTCGGTGGGTTTGAGGGCTGCACGCACCTCTTCCCAGTTTACTTGTTGGAGGGCTTCGCCGAAGCCTGCGACATCCCGGGTGAGTTCTTTTTCCAGGGTGTTGGCTTTTTCTTCGAATTCGGCGACATTTTTACGATCGGCGATGGGTTTAGCGTATTCGGAGGCGAGTATTTGACGGCATGATCTAAGTCGGTTATATTTCTCATTAGATGAGGGCAGTAACAAAGCTCTCTTGCTAATTTGTGATGCTGTATTCAAAAGAAACCCCTTGTGGAAAAGGATATTGTCAAAAGCCATCCCAGTCAGTTCATCTGACACAATTAACCTTGAGTTGAGGAATGAATTGTAAATATTGAGAGTAGTTGAAAATAGGCTAGTATAAGATGACAATTCGTTTTCTGAGAGATATCTGGAGGCCTTCGTTATAAGATTCTTTTGTCTGGAACTTACTTCCAAATAAAGCAGCCCAGCCTTCTCGTTATTGCCCATGATGTAATACAAATTTGCTAGATTACTCAAGCTCGTTATGTATTCAGGATGGTCTTTGCCCATTGCATTCTCTCGGATGGCTTTGACTTCCAAATATAGTTTCTCCGCCTTCTCATAATTACCCATTTCCATATAGAGAATGGCCAAATTGTTCTCGCTTGCTGCATAGTCTGGATGTTCTTTACCTATAATCTTTTCTTGAATCGCTTTTGCTTCGAGTAGAAGTGCCTCGGATTTTTCGTAACTCCTCATATCCTTGTACAGGATACCCAAATCGCATAAAGTGGTCGCATATTCAGGATTATCTTTGCCTGTTATTTTTTCGAAGATAGATTTAGCTTCTATTAATAGGGGCTCCGCCTTCTTATAATTGCCCATTATATAGTTCAAGCCTCCCAAGTAGTGCAGACTCTGTGCATACTCATGACTGTCTTTGCCCAATACTCTTTCTCTGATAGCTAATGCTTCAAGAAATGGCGGCTCAGCTTTTTTGTAATTGCCCAAGACATAATTTAAATAGGCCAATTGCATCAGCGCCGCTGCATACTCTGCATTCTCTTTGCCTAATAATTTTTCTTGAATTTTCAAGGCTTCAAGGTAAAGTGATTCAGCTTTTTCATATTCACCCATGGCCTCATACAAATTGCATAGAATCATTTGACCGTAAGCGTATAAGAAATGTTCTTTGCTTTCTCTTTTTTTCCAAATGGCCAAAGCTTCTACGCACAATGGTTCTGCTTTTTGATATTGACCCATATCTATATACAAGTTCCCTAAACTGCACAAGATTTTTGCATAATCAGAGTGCTCCTTCCCTAAAGTTTGCTCTCGAATGTTTTTGCATTCTATATACCATTTTTCTGCCTCTTCATAATTGTGTTTGGTATGCAGTACTACACCCCGGCCGAAACAAACACTGGCATAAACCGCTGACTTCATTCCAAATTTTTCCACGGCAATTTTATCTGCGGTGGAATTTGCCTCCAAGGCTTTATCAAATTCTTGCTTGCCTGTAAGCACACGGGAAACTTGAATTAAACTATCCACCTGCTTCGCCACTAAAACAGAGTCTGCGGCTTGCCCCAGCCCCATACTTGGCAGCAGCGCAAAAAAAATCAAAGAAAAAAGCAATTGTTTCATTGTAGTAAAAAATTGATATAAGTGATAAATTATTGCGATACGCAGGAGCGTAATGGTACTACAATGAAGCGAGAAGCGATCGTTTTGAAAAAATAAATATTATAGCGTGATAGTCAATAGTTTGTGCTACTCAAAAAAACATCTCCTGAACTGTTAACCAAACGAAGACAAAGGAATGAAAGGGCAAGTAATGTAACACAAATTTTCACTTTCTTATTACTATCTAATGAAAGAAGAATCTCAAACAGAAAAAAAATCCGGGTGGTGGTCCGAATTTCGAAAAATGCTAAGTGGCCACTTAATGACCCTGATACTGACCCCGCTTACCGTTGGCGCGACCATCTATCTGACCGAATTTTTTAAATCCCCAAATCCAAAAATTGAATTTGTCACGCCCATCGTAGCATCTAAATCATCCATCGAATCGCCTTCCGATTCCATTCGGCTCTGGATCATCAAAGATCCTTATTTGGCTGAAACCATTTGGAAAAATCCGATTTTGATGAATTCCAAGTCACCGAAAGAATGGCTGAACGGCTATGGCCCTTGGAATGAGGAATGTGAAACGACCTTTGAAACGTTAATCGAGGCTTACCGGAAAAAAGTGCGGAAAGGCGAAATTTTGCGATGGAACGAAAAGGCTGTAACAAAAAGCGAGTATTATGTTTCAAAAGCGGGTTATTGGACAACCGAGACACAAAATAACCCTTATGGACAACCGGGCACTATTCAGCAAACTGTTTATAGACAACCAGAATATAGCAACAGGAACATACCAGTTCAGGTGTTCGAATCAAGCGAACCTGCCAACAAGGTTTTGACCATACTGAACGAATTCACTTCCGAAATCGAAAGGGTCAAAAATGCCAATACTATCCGGACGGGCAAAATTGATTTTAAGGTCGGTGTTTTGAACCAAGGCGCATCTGATGGCGTGATTTTCCGGGATGCCATTTTGAAATTTGAAAAAGGCGAACTGTATGTAACCGCACAGAGTTTTTCAGCCATCGGTGCACATTCATTTTCCGAAATTATATTTTCGTCCGGGACTGATTTTTCCGGAGAGAGCGAGGCTCGAAAATTGACCGACGAGGCAGCCATCAAAGCCAGTTTTGCCAAAATGGTTCAAGAAAACAAAGCAATACCTTTTGAATTGATCCTGACTTTGAGCGAGAAAAAAGCGTCCATAGCGGGTGTTATACCTGCCGCAAAAAACAATCAAGACTAAAATAAGAAACTCAACCGTGGAATATTGAACAAAGCGAGCCGCCGGGAAATTCCGGCGGCTCGCTTTGCTTTTTAAGTGCAAACTTCACTTTTTCTTGTCAATCATCTTAAATTCAAATCATTGTTGTTACCATCATTCCACCAACACAAACCCCGCTTTAGCCGCCATAGTCATTCGACCAACACAAACCCAACTTTAGCCGCCATAGTCACTCGACCAGGACGAAGGCGACTTTAGCCGCCATAGTCACTCGACCAAGACGAAGGCGGCCCAAAAAAACGGATCATCATACCGTTTGCGCATCGTTTTCTGCGCCGCCGAAAACGCCTTCGGGATGGGCATCTTCCGCTCCAGCCAATTCTTGTAAAAACCCGACATCAGTTCCTGTGTCTGCTTGTCCGGCACCTGCCACAGCGACATGATCAGGTACTTCGCCCCTGCGATTTTGAATGCCCGTTTCAGACCATACACACCCTCATTGGCTTCTACGTCTCCCAGACCCGTTTCGCAGGCAGAAAGCACCACGAGCTCGGTGCCGCTAAGGTTCATCTGGCTGATCTCGTAAGCCGTGAGGATGCCGTCTTCTTGCCCTTCCGGGGTCTTTTCACCTGCCCAGGCGGGGTTTGCGCCCGCGAGCACGAGGCCGGAGCGGAGCAGCGGGTTGTCGGAGGTTTTAAACACAGGCTCTCGGTCAGATAATGTTTCTCTCTGCCGCGTGGTGTCTTTCGGGTCGGGAAAGAAAAAGCCGTGCGTGGCGATGTGCAATACGGTTGGCACGGATTTGCCTTCTTTTCCGAGCATTTTGAACGCGGCTTCGGAGCCGTCTTGTCCGCTGAGGGTGCGGACTGAATATCCGGCCTTGCCGAGCGTGGCAGCGACGTTTTTTACTTCTTTTTCCGTACCGGGCAGGTAACTCCAAGCCTCGCCTCCTCTGCCGCCGAGGGCGCTGCGCAACGCGGTTATATCGTAGGACGGAGTGGTTTGCCGTGTTGAATCAGGTGTTGTGGCAGGTTTTTCCAGTTCGTAGCGCAGTCCGCCGAAAAGGGCGGCGGTATGGGTAGTTGTTGCGGTCGGTGGGCCGTGTACTACGAGTTGCCTTGTGCTACCTAGTTGCACGAGGGCGTATTTGTCGGCAAGAGTCTGCTTTGTATCGGGCATGGCAAATGCTGCCAGGTCGAGTCGGTGGAGTACGCCAGAAGGAGCGTAGTAAACGGTCGTCACATCGTGCAGCAGGCTGTCCATGGGCGCCCAGATAAGTTGGTAGAGACTGGCCATTTTTTGGTCGGGGATGACGATGCCTTCATCCTTTTGCCCTGCGCGGGTCTTATGGCCCCGCAGTTCACCACGGGTGGCGTAGAGTTGACCGGCTGTTGCAGCGGTGTTGGCGGCGGCGAGCAGGGGCTGGATTTGACGCTGCTCGAAGAGGCTGACCATACGCGGCTGAGACCATCCAGGGCGCAAGACAAGGGCGGCATACATAGTGCTGTCCGTGGGCTTGGGCGTGTAGTAACGATAGTGAATAAATTCAACAGCAGCTTCACCCCGTTTCAGGGCAGACTGGACTTCCTGCCAGTGCGGAGCATGTCGGGTTTCTCCGAAAGCCGCGAGGTTGCGGGTAAGCATTTTTTCGTAGCCCTCGGCTTCTGCTTCTACCTCAGTGACGTACTTGCGCTCGGCAATGGGCTTGGCATATTCGTTGGCGAGACGGCGGTGGCAGCCCTGCCAGCGCTCGTAGGCATCACGGGTGAGGCTGTCTGCTCCATCAATAGAACGGGCGAGAAGGCGGGCATTTTCTTGTAAGTAGCTGTTGAAGAAGAGTGCGTTATTGAAATTGGTGCGGATGAGTTCAGGGCTCGGGTGGGCTTGAGAGAAGGATTGGAATTGGGATGTCTCAACTTCAAATGTATGCAGGTATGCAAGCATTTGGCTCTCAGAAGAATAGGTTGCAGATTTTTCGATTAGGCGGCGGGTGTGGTCATTCATTTCGAGAAATAGGACAGCAGATTCTGGGAATCGGTTTAATTCCTGATTCAGCATTGCAAGGTTGAACAAAGACTCGGTATCGAGGACGGATTCCTTGCCTAGGGAATTTTCCCGGATTTCTTTCACTTCCAAAAACAGTGGCTCCGCTTTGGCGAAATCCCCTTTTTTCGCGTAAGCAACGGCGAGGCTGTTCAAAAATCCGACATAATAAGAGGTGTTTTTGAGCAAGCTTTTTGCACGGATTTCTATTGCTTCCAAAAGCAGTGGCTCTGCTTTACCGTATTCACTTTTATCCATGTAAACAATAGCGAATTTGATCAAAGACCTAGCGTAAACCGGGTGCTCTTTCCCCAAGGTTCTTGCTTGGATTTCTATTGTTTCCAAATATAGCGATTCCGCTTTGCCGTAGTCGCCTTTAGTGATGTATAAATTTGCAAGGTTGTACAAAGAGCTAGCGTAATCCGGGTGCTCTTTCCCCAAGGTTCTTGCGTTAATTTCTTTTGCTTCCAAATACAATGGCTCCACTTTGGAATAGTCGCCTTTACTCTTGTACAAAATGGCAAGATTGTTCAAAGACTGAGCATAATCCTTATGTTCCTTGCCCAAGGATTTTGCTCTGATTGCTATTACTTCTAAATGCAGGGATTCCGCTTTTTCATAGTCGCCTTTATTCTTGTATAAAACGGCAAGATTATTCAAAGACATAGCGTAATCAGCATGGTCCTTGCCCAAGGATTTTGCTCGAATTGCTAGTGCTTCCAAATACAATGGCTCCGCTTTGGAATAGTCGCCTTTATTCTTGTATAAAATGGCAAGATTATTCAAAGACTGAGCATAATCCTTATGTTCCTTGCCCAAGGATTTTGATTGGATTGCTATTGCTTCCAACCATAAGGATTCCACTTTGCCGTAGTCGCCTTTACTCTGGTACAAATTGGCAAGGCCGTTCAAAGATGCAGCGTAAAGCGGATGTTCTTTACCCAAGGTTCTTGCGTAAATTTCTATTACTTCTAAATGCAGGGATTCCGCTCTGGAATAGTCGCCTTTATGATTGTACAAAACAGCAAGGTTCCTCAAAGACCCAACGTAAAGCGGATGTTCTTTACTCAAGGTTCTTGCGTAAATATCTATTGCTTCCAAATATAGCGATTCTGCTTTGGAATAGTCGTCTTTATTCGTGTACACAACGGCAAGATTATTCAAAGACTTAGTATAATCGACATGCTCCTTGCCCAGCACCTTTGCCCTCAAATCAATCGCTTTTAGGTAAAGCTCTTCCGCTTTGTTGTATTGACTAAGACTTGTATAAACATATGCCTGCTGATGCAGGGAAGTAGCGTATCGGGCGTTGTTTTCCCCCCATGTCCGCTTTGCTTCGTCCGCCGCTTGTTGGGCAAAGGGGAGGGCTTCTCGATATTTCCCAATGTCCACCAAGTTTTTGGCTACCGTCAGCAAGCTATCCACCCGCCTAGCCACCAAAACCGAGTTCACCGCCACTGTAACCTGCCCCAGCCCCAGCCCAGGCAGCAACGCGAAAAAAAGCAAAGAAAAAAGCAGTTGTTTCATCGTCTTAAAAGTTGATGTAAGTGATAAGTTATTGCGATACGCAAGAGCGTAATGGCCATGTACTACAATGAAGCGAGAAGCGATCGTTTTGAAAATATAAAAATATTATAGCGTGATAATCAATAGTTTGTGCTGCACAAAAAAATTTCTCTCCCAAGCTGTTAACTAAACCACGACAAAGGAATGAAAGGGCATCAGTAACGCAAACAAAATTTACACTTCTTAAATTTTTGCACAATGAAATCTAACTTTTTTTCAACCGCTCTCCTTCTGACCATCGCCCTTTTTTGCACGAGCAAGCTCTTCGCACAATGGTCCAGCAACAATTCCTACATCTGGACTACCGATAACAAAAATGTTGGCATAGGTGGCACCATCCCGTACAAGGCAAAGCTTCAGTTCGACAACGCATTGGGCAACAAAATCTGCCTTTGGGCCAACAATACGGACAGTCAATTCGGTATAGGCCTCAACACCGGCGTCATGCAATTCTACACCGCCGGCGGGCTAGACAAAATGGCTTTCGGATCGGGAAGCGCCACCAATTTCACAGAAACAATGTCCTTTTTCCCAGGCACAGGGCGACTGGCGCTTGGAACGAATGAGGCTGCCGGGAGTAAACTTGAAGTTAGAGGACAGGATGCCCTCATGGTGCGCGGTTTTCAACCTTTCCTTAATATGCGCGATGACAATTACAGCAGCAAACCCGGTCGTATTCAGTATATTAACGGTTCATGGAATTTCCACAAAATCCAGACAGACGGCAATGCATTCTATCAAATGTGGGTAGGCAGCAATGGAAATGTGGGTATCGGCAATATAATCCCAGGGTACAAACTGGATGTTTCAGGCGTCGTACGTGCCAGCGCATTCATTGTTAGTTCCGACCGTCGCTACAAAACCAACATCAGGACGCTGGATGGTGCAATGAGCAAAATCATGGCAATGCGCGGCACTACCTATGATTTCGCAGAAGGCAAAATGCCTGAAGAAGTCGCCAAGGACAAACAAGTAGGCTTCATCGCTCAGGAAATGCAAACCGTTATGCCCGAACTCGTAAAAGCGGACGAAAACGGCATGTTGGCAGTCAATTACATCGGCGTGATCCCAGTACTGGTTGAAGCCCTCAAAGAGCAGCATGAAGTGATCGAAGAAAAAGAAACCCGCATCGCTGCCCTTGAAGCAAAGAACAACGAATTGCAAGACCGCCTGGCTCGCATCGAAGCCGCTTTGGGCATTGCCGCCACCGAGCGTCAGAAAGTACCGGCAGCAATTACGGCAACCGTCAGCCCAAACCCAACTTTGGGCCTCGTGACCGTCAGCCTGAGCAGCACCCCTTCTGCAAAGTCCGTGAACGTGAGAGTTTTGGACAGCACAGGCCGCGAAATCGCAAGCCGCAGCGCCACCGGAGCAAGTAGTGTACAGTTTGATCTGAGCCCGTTCCCGGTTGGTGTGTACTTCACCCAGGTAGTAGTAGATGGTAAAGTAGTGAGTGCAAACAAAGTGCAGTTGGTGAAATAGTTAGCGGGGTCGTAAGACCCTCGCAAGGCAGCAGGTCAATGTGTTGAGGCAGAAACCCTGATTGCGGTAAACCCTAAATATGCGAGTCGCCGGGCATTTCCCGGTGACTCGCTTTGTTTATTAAGGGCAAACTTTACTTTTACCTTGTCATTTGCATGATTTTAGCACAAATCCCAAGCTTTGTCATTCTGTCGGAACCCGTCCGCATCAAGTGCGCGTAGGTCGGGTATTTTCCCGCCCGAGCACCCCAAAGGGCCAAAACGCGAGCG
>JACMMM010000765.1 GCA_014379065.1 Saprospiraceae bacterium | reverse complement strand
GGGAAAAGTGCTGGCGGTGGGGAAGTTTGTAAAAGAGTAAGTTAGACCAAGTGGCCCCAAAATATGCGTAGCCCTTCCCGGTAAAAACGGGAGGGGCTTTTTGTAAAAACCGATGTGGTTTTCGGACAAGTACCCATAAAGTTTTTTACCTCCTAAGCACCAGGCTTAAAATATTTTTTTAGGAAAACGGTTACAAAATGAACCTGATTGAGATTAATAGAAAAGACACAGCCCATTTCGTTCAAAAATTCATTCACATTAAAACTTTATTTAAATGAAAAATAATATCGAAAAGACTAAAGCACCCAAAATGTTGCTGGTTGACGTGATCGGTATCATCATTTTTTTCGCCCTAATTCAGATTCCGCTCAGGGAAGAGGTTCTCTTGAACCAAAACTTGATAAAGGCTGACAGCAAAACCAACCAGAGCAGCCCTGCTGTGAATGATAGTGCCAAAACCAAGGTGCACTTGCAACCCTGAATAAGGCGGCCTGGGTAAGATTTCTTAAGTGCAGTTTCTTGCTGGCCCAATTGCTCTTGGTAGTTTGGGCTGTCTTTATTTCCCCTTTGCAAACATTTCCCAAAAGTCCCGCCAGCAGCGGAGGATGGCCTTACTTTTGCCGCTCTTTTCCAAAACAATACACCGATGGCGATTTTGAACCGTTCCGCTTTTTCCACCCTCCTCGTTCTTTTCTGCTTTTTTTCCTTGCCAAGGGCGGATGCTCAAAAGGCCGCTCAATCTGTAGCATCCGGTATTGATTCCACCCAAATCGAAGCCTTTTTAGAAGGCATTCCCGCAGGGACTGCCAAACTTGTGGGCGTTTGGGGCGACCAAAATTTCATAGCCGATTCTGCGGTGGTAGATGCTTCCGGACATCTCGTGCTGCGCCGGAAGAACCTGCTCGCTCCAGGATTCTACACTTTTTTACTGCCGGGCATGAAACAGCTTTCGTTCCTCGTGGACAAAGATCAGCGCATGACCATGCGGGCAAAAGCCACCGACTTTTTTGGCACGATGCAGGTAGAGAACTCCATCAACACGGATCTCTTTTACCAGACGATTCGCTTCCAGACCAAACAAGAGCCCGAATTGAATCAATTGTCGGCCACGATGGGCAAGTCAGCCCCCAATTCGCAAGAATTCCTGCAAGCAAAACTGCGGCAGCAGCAAATAATGGACGAGCGCAAAGCTTATCTGGACGGGATTTTCAAGCAATATCCCAATGCGTTTTTTAGCAAATTCAAAGCCTCTGGGCAAAACCCGGAGTTCAAGGAGTTCAAAAAGGCCAATGGCGACACGGACACCATGCGCCAACTCATCTACTACCGGGACCATTTTTGGGACAATGTGGATTTCAACGACGACCGACTGCTGAATACGCCCGTAATCGGCAACAAACTCAAGCGCTACATCAAGGAATTGACCCCACAACACCCGGATTCACTGATAAAAGTGGCCGATCCGCTCATCCGTCGCGTGATCAAGAACAAACAGTATTTTAAGTATTTTGCCAACTGGATCGCCTTGCAATACGAGAACACCAAAACGACCGTGATGGATGGAGAGGCGGTGTACGTCCATGTCATCAAAAACTTCTTCACGCCCGAACTGGCCTACTGGGACACGCCCGAGAGCCTGGCAGGGCTGCAAAAACACGTCTGGGAAATGGAAGCCAGCCTGTTGGGCCGAAAGGGTCCTGATGTGCGCGCTCAAGATGCCCAAGGCAACTACAAAAGTATCTACGAAATGACAGCACCCATCGTGGTGGTGTTCATGTTCAGCCCGGATTGCGAACACTGTCAGAAAGAGGCCCCTGAAATGGAAGCAATTTATCAAAAATGGAAAAGCAAAGGCGTGGATTTCTACGGCATCTCTATCAGCACCACCGATGAGGAATGGAAAAAATTTGTCAAGGAAAAGGGACTCACCTTTACCAACGTATTTGACCCGACCAACCGCGCCATTTACGCCAAATACTTCGTGGACATCACCCCGGAAATTTATGTGCTCAACAAAGACCGCATCATTGTAAGCAAAAACCTGCACCCCAATCAACTGGAGACGGTTTTTGAACGGGAGTTTAAGAAGGCGGGGTTGGGTCATTAATCGTCATTAAGTCATTAGTCGTCATTGGGTCATTAATCGTCATTGGGTCATTGTAAATGACGGCTAATGACCCAATGACGATTAATGACGACCAATGACGAAATGACCAAAACCTCACTCGTTCAAATCCCAGTTATACTCGCTGAAGACCACGGCGGCGGTGCTTTTCAATTTTGTCTCTGAATACTTGTTGAGGAATTTTTTCAAGTCGCCAAAGTCAGCGCCGTACCAATCAAAGATTTTGGACACTTGGGCGCGGGTTGCGGTTAACGTGTTGAATTTCGGATTATTTACGAATGCTTGGGCGCGTGCTTCGAGGGAAGTTTCTAGGTTTTCGGCGGTGTAGGCATGATTCCAGAGCGGAGGACAACTTTTAGCGGCGCAATTAATTGCGAAGTGAATGCGCGGGTCTTTGAATTGTGGCCGCAGAATGTCATTTTCGATATTGTTGAGGCTGTACTTTTTGTCGCCGATTTTGATTCTGCGCACATCCCAGGTTTTGCCGCCGTCGAAATTCAGGATACTTTTAGTGGGGTAGTTGTCCACGATGAGTTTTAGCGTAAAGGCATTGTAGGCGTTTATCCAATAGGCCATTTTTTCTGCTTTGGCCCAAGTTTCCTGCACGGGATTGACAGACAACAGTTGACAATAGGCATCAAGCGTGGCCTTGTCGGCCTTCAAGCCTTTGTAATCTACCGTGCCCGCATCGCTGACATGTTTTTGAAGAAGGGAATCGAAGGATTTGTGATTTGGTGACCCGCCTTCGTCGAGACTACGGCGGGTAAAAGTGATTTGGTGATGCCCGCCTTTGCCTACGGCTATGGCGGGTAAAGCGGGTAAAGCGGGTAAACCGGTTTGGAGGAAAAAGACAAGTGTGGAGACAAATGAGATGTTGAGCATGGATGGTGTTTTTCTGTCTGAAATGCTACGGCAAAACGTAAGGCCAGGTTTTTCGTTGCAGCAATTTTACTCGAAATGGCGAAAGTGTTGCTAAGCGGACATGGGTTGTCCAAGGATTGCTAATTTTG
>JACMMM010000764.1 GCA_014379065.1 Saprospiraceae bacterium | reverse complement strand
TTGTGTATTCATCGGTAAGTTGAAGTGTTACGATCAGGCAGACGGGCGGCACGACCACTTATACGGATTCCTATTCAATGAACCTAACCGACATTCAAGGTGGACAGGTCAATTTTACCAATTCGGCGAATGAGACCCTCGGGACCAACTTCCTGAACCTGGCCAATGCTAAACTCAATATAAGCTCGCCGCCAGCTTTTCTTGTACATGAATCCATGACCTGGCGCAACAATGGCGCACTGCTAACGGGCAGTGAAATAGTAATCGAAGCAAGCGCAGAGCTTACCTTTTATGGCACCAATGCAAAGCAGTTCAACGACGGCACCATCCTAAATTATGGCACGATGAATTCTGATGGAGGTGGTGACATTGACCGTTGGACTGAGACAGGCAACATTTACAACTACGGTCTCTGGAAGTTTAATGTACCAGTCAATGGCTCGGCTTTCATCCAACACCAACATGTGTTTAATTATGAAAATATCGAGAAAATTGGCGTTGGCTATGTGTCATTTTTTATTGACGGCACTTTCCTTGATTTCGGGTTGCCCTCCGTTATTGTGAAGCAAGGTGCAATAGGCATCAGTACCTCAAGCCAAGGCCATGAGCTCAAGGGGCATTGGCAAGTGGATGCTGGTGCTACCTTGTCTATCAACTCCTCTGACGCTGATAAATTCGTGCCCATCGAAACCTACAGGTTTATCAACAAAGGGACCGTGAATGGCGGACTGAATTTCCTAGGCGGCGGCACCACGATACTGGAAGGCAACGGCGTGTACGAAAGGCTGGGAGTTTCACAAGCTGGCACCGAAGTCCACTTGGATGGCAGCCCAGAGGTAACAAAAGAGTTCAGAATGTCGGGTGGGCACATTATTTTACATTCCTACGACCTGCGTTTGGGCACGTCTTTGATGAGCGTCGGCGGCAATTATGACAGTTACATTAAGACCAATGGCCTGGGAAGTTTGGTGCGTACTTGCCCGATAGGGTATCCCGTCTTTTTCCCGGTTGGCAATGGCGACTTCGCACAATTGGTAATCCGATTGTCCGCAGGCAGTACACAGGATCAGGTTCGGGTGCGCGTCAAAGACACCTTTTTTACCGAATACAACGGAAATACCCCTGCTTGCACGGAAGAGATACCCGTCGGTGTAGTGGCCCACACTTGGTTTGTATCCGAAGAAACGGCTGGCGGCACGAATGCCGAGGTGTGGCCCTATTGGCTAACGACCGCAGAACGAAGTGGGTTCGACCGTGACAATTGCACTTTGGGACACTACGTCAGTGGCAATTGGCAAGCAAATGGATTTGGCGTTGCGTATCAGGGTGGGCCCATCAATTCCCTCCAAAGAAGCAATATCACGTCCTTCGGTCTTTTCAGCGTGTACGATGCAGGGCATGAGCCAGATGTCAACTTTACCGCGCCTACTCCTACAGCCAATTCCCCCTTGTGCGAATGGAGCACCCTGCAACTCCACGCCAATACCACCGCTGATGTGCAATGGACAGGACCCAATGGCTTCCAATCCAATATCGAAAACCCTTCCATCCCTGGCATTCAGCTAAGTCAGGGAGGCGTTTATACCCTGAGTGTTTCCCAATACGGCTGCCCTGCGCAGCATAAAAATGTGAACGTTCAGGTGTACGCCGAGCCCAATCCGAGCATCATTGGCCCTGACCAGATCCAGACCGATGAGTCGGCCACACTGACTGCCAATGGCGGCACTTCTTACTTGTGGAGTACGGGGGAAACCGAGCAATCCATCACCGTTTGGCCGACCCAAACCACTGATTATCAGGTCACAGTTTCCAATATCCCTGGCTGTGAGGGCAATGCCCATCATACCGTGCAAGTGTTGGGTGCCAGCGCGACCGACGAAGCCGCGAGCAATTTCGGAGCCATGAAAATTGCGCCCAACCCAACGACCGATGCAACGATGCTGACTTTTGAATCGGCCACCACTGGAGAAGCGCAACTGAGCATCACCGACGCTCGCGGGGCGCAAATGCGCAAAGAGCGGATAGCCATCGTAAACGGCTCGAATCAGAGGAGTATCTCGCTTGCTGATTTTCCGGCAGGGGCTTATCAATTGTCATTGATTACCCAAAGTGAAGTGAAAACAATGCGCGTTGTAAAATTGAAAAGTGAATAAGACTGGTTTGCTCAATAGGTCACGCTCGCGCAGGTGGGCGTGACCACTATTGTTGGGCTACCAAAATGCCACCGCTACGCGGTTTTGTTTGAAACGTAAAGAATAAATCTATCCAAAACTCACCTTAATTTATCAACAACGAAACCGTCGGGGTTTCATTCAACAATAACAATCATGGAAAATAATGCAAGTTTATTCGAACGAATCGGCGGGATGAATGCCGTAAATGCTTCCGTAGAGATCTTTTACGCAAAGGTTTTGACCGATGACGGCATCAATCACTTTTTTGCGAACACCAACATGACCGCGCAATCCGGCAAAATGAAGGCTTTTTTAGCGATGGCCTTTGGTGCGCCCATGGCCGGATATTCTGGCAAAAAAATGAGGGAGGCACATGCGCACATGAATATTACGGAGGCGCATTTTGGTTTGGTTGCCGGGCACTTGGTTGCCACGCTGCAAGAACTAGGGGTGGCTCAAAATTTGATTGATGAGGTGGTGGCCATTGCGGTAAGTACTAAAGATGATGTGCTGGGGAATTAACTGGCATATAAATTAAACCGCAAAACCGCAAAACCGGAGAACAGGAAAATTTAAAACCGCGAGAGGATTGATCTCGAAAAAGGCAAAATTTTGGCCTTCTTCGAATCCTCTTGTTTAGTTTTATATTTTCCTGTTCTCCGGTTTTGCGGTTTTGCGGTTTAATTAATCTGCCTATCTGCTTATTGTACAGCAAAGCCTAAAGTGAGTGTCATCCCGACCATCGGGAGGGAACTGACTTTAGGCTTTGCTGTACAATATGCGGATAGGCAGATTAATTTTTATATTAGTCCCCCCAATCGACGGTTTTTACTCAGATTTTACCACTTTAAGCGTTTGCAGTTCCTCACCTGCCCCCACACGAAGCAGGTAGAAACCTGAGGGCAAGTGCGAAGTATTCAGATCATATTGCTCCGCCCCAGCTGGGTACTGCTGATCAAATACTTTTTGGCCACTTAGGTTAAAAAGGTTGAAGCTGACTGGACCCGTGGTGACAGCATCTAAGTACACGGTCAAGGATTCAGAAAATGGATTGGGCGAGGCCGTAATCCCCAAAGGCTCCAACCAAGCTTCTTCTGCTCTGTATTGTATCCTTGTCGGACTATTGGGATGGTCGTTGGGTTTTTGAGCCAAATCGCCAAATCTGACAATTTCAAATCCTGGTGTGAGTGAAGTGCAGGTCAACAAGCCCTTGGATACCGGAGACTCTTGAATTGATAATTCAAATGTGGCAATTTGTTGCCCCCCGAATTTAATTTGATAACTTTCTCCCGTGCAATTTGGATCAGTATTGTCACACAGGATAGGATAGTATTCCCCAGTATTTCCAGTTTTTAATTTTGTACTTAAATTCGTAGTGACTGGATTCCTGTTAACCAAAAACCTTCTGCCTATATTAGGGTTACTAATTTGTCTTACTTTAAAATCAGTTTCCGTACCATTTAGCGGAAAAGTACAGAAATTAGGCGCTGATTGGATGGTATAGTTTACTGTAGTAGCGCTGCCCTCTCTGCCTATTACGATCAGTTCAGCAATGATGGTTATAAAATGCACTTCTGCGTAGTTCTCGCTATCCTCGCCATTTTTACATACTACATTAATCCTTGAATAATAATCAACATTCGGTTGCAAGCCAATAACCTTTTGAACCAATAACCCTGGTGGAACCAAGATGTTACTAACCAGGATGCCAGTGTTGGTCTCGTACGTTCTAATGCGGTGGGAGTCAAATGGATTGGAAGTAAGCCAGGTTAGATCTACCCAGGTAGTCCCAATGTTTACCACCTCAAAATTGGTGGGAGCAGGGGCATTGCAAAGTCCTCCATTGTTTTGGCTTAGATCAAACGAGGGCGAGGGATAAGTTAAAATGTTTGCATTCAAGAGACTTGAAATGCTTAAAAGTGTGATGAAAATGGAATTTTTTACAAACATAACAGGTGGATTTGTTGAAAATAATGGCAAACTTACGGATGGCATTCCCCTAAAAAAAGTACACTTTTGCCCAATTTTTCCGAAGGCTTGATCTTATG
Source organism: Saprospiraceae bacterium (assembly GCA_014379065.1). Lineage (GTDB taxonomy): Bacteria > Bacteroidota > Bacteroidia > Chitinophagales > Saprospiraceae > M3007. Next base: position 7,405 of record JACMMM010000764.1, on the reverse strand, counting down.
ACGAATACCTATCTACTTGAAATTATCAAAGCCCTCCGAGTGGAGGAGAGAGAAGATGTCTTCTTATATCTGAAGTCCCCGTATTTTCATCAAAGGACATTGAGCAAAGAAATTTTGGCGCTATATCAGGTTATCTTGGATGCTGCTCCGGCGTTTTCAGAGACTGATTTAGACAGAAAAAGGGTCTATCCGCTGATTTTTAATGATACAGCGGTAGTCCACGGCAAGTTGGATAAACTGATGTCAGACCTAGCCAAAATCTTGAAACAATATGCCATATGGAGCAGGTGTAATTCGACCGAAAACGAGCTGCAAAACCAAATTGACTGGGCTTCCTGGCTTAGAGAGCGCGGGCTTGGAAAACGCTTTCAGCTGGCCATTCCCAAAATTAAAAATCAACAAAAGGAAAATGCTCAGGAATCCCTCGAAACTTATCAAATAGCCCTGAAGATTGCCAAAGAGGAGCACGAATGGGAAAGCGAAAACAACCATTTTAAGAATGACCTCAACTTGTCCAATCTGATCTACAGTCTTGATGCCTATTATTTCAATTATCGAACAGAATTGGTAAATCGTTTTTTGTTGCAGCAAAAAGCAGCACAATTGCCAGATATGGAATGGATGGAGGCGAACGTAGAAGAGCACCAGAGGACCAGTCTGCTTTTGAATATTGCGCAAAAGATACAGGTGTTTTTACAAAAAAAAGTGCCTGTAATAAACGAATTTGACGCTTTACTTGACTTGCTTCGCAAAAACGAACAGATGCTTTCATTCCAATTGAAACATCAGTTATATGCTTATCTGCGTAGTTTTTGTGGGTCTTTGATCAATGATGGGCATTTGGACTTAATCCCCATCTTACACTTGATCCATCAAGAAAACCTCGATGCGGGCTATTTGACTTGGGATGAAAAGATTCCTCTAAATTATTATCTGAACCTCGTGCAAATAGCTATCCGAGCGGGTAATCATGTCTGGGCAAGAGCATTTACGGAGGACTATAAGGATAAGATAATAGGAGGAGATGAAGAAGGCTTGTTTTATAAACTCAACATAGCGACCTGTCTTTTTTCGGCAGGTCAATTGGAGGATGCGCTCGCTCAAATCCCCCAAATTCCTTCTTCCTCACACTACCACATGATGGAGCGACTTTTAGAGTTGAAAATCTACTACGAGCTGCACTCCGATATGCTTGACTTCAAAATATTTGCCTTCCGGAAGTATATAGAGCGGACAGCCCCGAAGTCCCTTTCAGCCAAACTTCGGGAGATGAACCTGAACTTCCTAAATATGCTCATCCAAATCAACCAATCCCCTCCCAAGGACAAGAAGCGATCGGAACGCCTGGTGGCGCGCATTCAAGAAAAAAAAGCCATCAGTGAGCGCGGTTGGCTCATCGAAAAGGCAAAAGAATTGGGCTAATGGCCGGACGCGGCACTAATCTTCCATTTTTTTCTGCCAGATCAAGCCCTGTTTTTGGAAAAATTTTGAATTTCTGTCTTTATTTTGATTCCCCCTATGCCCGGGTTTGTGCTCGTTTTTCTTTGAAAAACGAGCATTTTTTATGCCTTTTGCTGAAAGCGATTCGCCAAACGGGCTTCTTTCTCATTGGATAAATTTCTTGAAAGTGTACTTTTTACCGCTTGCGGCAGGCTTCACCTTTGTCCAACGATTGCGCAATCACCCCTCCAAAAGTCCACCTAAAACCATGCTGCTCACCAACTAAGTTTATTAGTACAAACAACTTTTCTAACATGAAAAATTTCCTTTTACTGCTGGCTTTTGCCTTTTGCGCTACTTCAGCATTTGGGCAAGCCGCCTCTGCCAAAGGCGGATGTACCACGGTTACCGTCACGAGCACCCCATCTTACAATCCCAAACTTTGGATGCCTAACTCCTTTTGGGAAAACTGTACCCCTGCTGGCGACCCCTGCTGCCGCCGTCTTATTGCAGGTGTTTTAGGTGTGCCAAAATATTACCTCCTACGTAAAGAGAGCAATGGATCCTGGTCAACGGTGATGGGGCCACAAGAGGGGACTGTATTCGAGATAACGGATGGAATTGCACCCCATGGCATTTACAAGGTTAGAATGAACCTTCCGGTGGAAGCCCCTTGCATGGAAGGAGACAATATTAGTTACTATGATTACAATGGGAAATTTGCTGGTTATGGCGGGATGTATGGATTTAGCATATTTACGAATACTGTAATTGTGGGCAAGACTGTCGCGTCTGACAATGTGTTTTCATTTGTAGACAGTGATGGGCACGATAGTGCACCCAATGGTTTTGACTATCAGGAAATTGTAAAGATTGATGCATCTGGCAGTAAAAATTATGACCAATGGTGGCTTGCGGTTCTGGATGTTGCAAGTGGAGCTGCTCAGAGCATAGGTTGGCAGTTCACGCCTGCTGGAATGGTCAATTTGAACAACGTCTGGAATCTGCCCCCACACGAAGAATGGGAGTTTTGGCCTTACCACTCTTATGAGGTTCGCTTCGTAGTAGAGAACAGCAAATGTCAAAACGGTGACGGCTGGAATGAACAAAGCCAAGTATTCTTCTCCTGTCCAACCGGTTGGGGCTGTCGGTTTGACATGGGTGCAAAACCTGAGCTGACCATCAGTCCAAATCCTACTTCAAATACACTGCGCTTGACCAATTTTATGCCTACTGCAGCGCAGGAGTATCAATTGACCATCACTGATTTAGCGGGCAGAACAGTGAAAACCGTCCAATCCTGGGTGAATGAAGATACCGATGTGTCCGACTTGCCACAAGGGATGTATATCCTAAACCTTACGAGCAATGACACGGCCTTGTTTTCAGACAAATTCGTTGTGAACCATTAATCTGTAATGAAGCGCAACGCCTGAATGCGTTAATAAAGGCACATTTTATCCAATTCTAAACTTAAGGTTTATGAAGAACATCTCTTTTTTACCGTTCATTCTTTTATTACTGCTTGTTACAACAGCAAGCGCCCAAACCGCTAAGGGTGGTTGCACCACAGCTACCGTAACCGCCAACCCGCCTTATTCTCAGAACCTATATTTTAGCTATGTTAGTTGGGGAGACTGTGGGTCGGTGGAGGAACCTTGTTGCCGTGTTATTTTTAGCGGATCACCCGTGGCTCCGAGGTATTACCTTGAAAGGAAAAACAGCAACGGAACCTGGACACAAGTGGCCGGGCCTCAAGCCAGCCCGGTCCTATCGGATCCAGGAGTGCTCAACCCGCACGGCGTATACCGGGTGCGGATCAATGTACCAGTTCCAGATTATAATGTGTGTGAAGGAGGAGAGCCGCTCCGCTGCTATAATCCGAATGGGCAGTTTGTAGGATATTGGGGTAAATGGGGGCCAAACGAGTACACGAATGAAGTCCTGCTCGGGAAAACAGTCGCTTCAGACAACTCCTATTTTTTTGTTGATGGCGGTGGCGGAGACGCAAACCCTTTTGCCTTCGATTATTTGGAGATTGCCCAAATCAATACGTCTGCCTGCAAAAACTACGACCAGTGGTGGGTTGCGATTATTGAACAAGGTGGCCAGAGCAGATATGCGAGTAATGGCTGGGAGTTCAGTCCTGTTGGAAACGGAGGCATCTTTAACTTGACAAACCTTTGGAAAGATGGTCATTCAAACTGGGAATTCGATCCCTTAATGACTTATACGGTTCAATTCGTTGTGGAGAACCACGCTTGTCTGAATGGTCAGGGTTGGAACGTAAACAATCAAAACTATTTCATTTGTCCGTTCGGTTCTGGCTGCCGATTTGATGAAGGCGTTGGACTAGAGGCGGCAATCAGCCCAAATCCCACTTCAAATACACTGCGCTTGACCAATTTTACGCCTACCGCAGCGCAGGAATATCAATTGACCATCACCGATTTATCGGGCAGAACAGTGAAAAGCGTCCAATCGTGGGTGAATGAAGATATGGATGTGTCCGACTTACCACAGGGGATGTACATCCTAAACCTTACGAGCAATGGCACGCCATTGTTTTCAGACCAATTCATAGTGAACCATTAATCTGTAATGAAACCATCCGTTCTGGTTGTACCCTCAACCGGAACGGATTTCTTGAACACGCTCTAAAAATGAAACGCCATGAGTTATAAGCACCTTTTGTACTGCTTTCTAAGTTTGTTTTTTAGCCCTATGCTATATGGGCAAGAACCAATTTGTGGCTTGGACTGGCTGCAGGAACGCTCTGACGGCACATTTATCCAGCAAAAATTAGAGGCAAGCAATCTTCTAGATGCATTTGTAAATAGTCATAAAGGGCAAATCATGCCGAGGGCCGAAATCGTCATTCCGGTGGTCGTTCATGTGGTGTGGCACAGCCCGGAAGAGAATGTCAGGGACGAGGTTATTATAGGTCAGATGAATGCTTTGAACCGTGATTTTAATGGCGAAAATGAAGACTTGTATAAGGTTCCCAACGAGTTTAAGCCCTTTGTAGCGCAACAAGGAATCCGGTTTTGTTTGGCATCGGAAAATCCGGAGGGTTTGCCGGCATCCGGAATTGTCAGAAAAAGAACGGATGTTGAGGCCATCGGGACCACTCCTGAGCTATATTCCTCCGCAATGGGAGGAAGCGATGCATGGGACACTAACAAATTCCTAAATATCTGGGTGGCCAATGTTGGACAATACATAACAGGATTTGGCACTTATGCAGGATTGGTTTCTGCCGAAAAACAAGGCATTGTGGTCCATCCTAAGTATTTCGGAAAGAACATCTCGACGAGGTACAACCTGGGTCGGGTCGCCGTCCATGAGATTGGGCACTTTTTAGGATTAAACCATACCTGGGGCGAGGATGGCGCGTGTGAGACAGACGATAGCGTGGAGGATACCCCCCGCCAACAACATTATTATGCTGGATGTCCGGCATACCCACAAGAATCGTGCGGCAGCTCAAATATGTTTATGAATTTCATGGACTATGTAGACGATGGGTGCATGTATATGTTTAGCCAAGGGCAAATGAAAAGAATGCTCGCTACTCTGGAACTGTTCAGACCAGGGCTAATGCAATCAGAAATCCCATGTGTAGACATAACTACAAAGCGTACTGAAGTCAACTTTCTGATCTACCCAAACCCGGCTTCGTCACAAATAAGCATAGATTTTCCAGTGCCCGTGGCAGAGGCTGGGAACGTTCAGATTTTCAGCGCTTTAGGCGGTATGCTCCTACAATATAATGGCGTGTTGCGGAATAATATGACGATAGCGTTGCCTCCGTTTTCAGCAGGAATATATTGGATACGGATTGGAGCACGCACGCATAAATTGATCATTGAATGAGGCCACGTTCGCTTTGCGGGCGTGGCCTTTCTGTTTGATGCCCCGCGAAATAGTTGCCTCGCGATTGCCTTACGACCTCGCGAATGCCTCGCGATTGCCTTAGGCCCCCCCGAAATTCTCCGCCGACACTTCGCTGGTTCTTTCGCGCACTTCGGCGGCGTTTTGCTGCGCTTCGATTGACTTGATTTGTGGGCAGGGCAACCACGCGTTCACCTTTGCCCCGTCAGTTTGAAAAATTAAGCAACAATCGAAAACACAACCATGCGATACCTGAAATTTTGGCTCAAAGTCATTTGTTTCCTCTTCCTCTGGGGAATTTTGCTCCCTCGGTTTGTTCATGCACAACCGGGCACACCCGACCCTAGCTTTGGCGGCGGCGATGGATTTGCGACCACTTCTTTTTTAGTAGACGGTCATGCCACTCCAGGTACCGTTGCCGTTCAGCCCAATGGCAGGATTGTAGTAGCTGGTGGCACCTGGATACCCAATGGAATCGAAGATGAATACATCGCAATAGCGCGTTTCATGCCCAACGGTATGCTCGACAACACCTTTGGCGGCGGCACCGGTAAAGTAACCATAGCGCCAGCCAATATGTATGGTTATGCTGCCGATGTGATCATTTTACCGGACGGGAAAATCCTTTGTGCCGGAGGGGCTTGGAATATTGGCGAGGCGCAGGAATATTTCCTACTCGCGCGCTTCAACTCCGACGGCACACCGGACAGCTCTTTTGACAACGATGGATTCGTAACAACGCAGATCGGCAATTTCCACCAGTATGCTACTGCAATGGTGATGCAATCGGATGGAAAAATTGTTGTCGCAGGTTCTGCCAACCTTACTGGCTACGATGAATTTGCCATACTGCGCTACAAACCAAACGGAACGCTGGACAACACATTCGGCGGCGGCGATGGCATCGTAACCACTGCGGTAGGTGAAAGTTACACGGGCACGGGCGATGTTTTAATTCAGCCGGATGGGAAAATTGTGGCCGCTGGCTATGCTGTAGCGAATGGCTTTGAGGATTTTGCGGCGATACGCTACAAACCAGATGGCACACTTGACCCGTCCTTTGGCGGTGGTGACGGCATCGCCATGGCGTCCTTCACCAGTAAAGATGACAATGCATACGGCATGGCGCTGCAGCCAGACGGCAAAATTGTGTTGGCAGGAATTTCAGGAAACGGAGTCGGCGAGGATACTGAAATGGCTGTGGCACGGTTCACTTCTATGGGCACTTTAGATCCCAGCTTTGGCGGTGGCGACGGCCTCGCAACCATTCATGTAACAGACAAACCGGACGCAGCAAAAGCAGTTGTAGTCCAATCCGATGGAAAAATCCTTTTGGGAGGCCATTCGAGACATGATGCGCCCGGAGGAACCCCATACCATTTTACGGTAGTGCGCACAACTTCCAGCGGCCTGCCTGACCCTTCTTTTGGTGGCGGAGATGGAATTGCCATTCTGCCCATAAGCCCCAGTGGCGATTTTGGCTATGCCATGACCTTGCAACCAGACGGCAAAACAGTGTTGGCAGGTCCTGCAAGAATTGGCAATTACAACGCTTTTGCTGTGGCTCGCTTCATCACCGGCGTAACCGTGGATACCAGTGTGCCCGCAGTTTTTTCGGGCAAAATCTCTCTCTACCCAAACCCCGTGCGTGAACAAGCCACGCTGGAATACGGACTCCAAACGACTGAAAAAATCACCCTGAACCTTTACGATCTGCAAGGCCGATTCATTCAAAACATGCTTCCTTCCACGGAAAAAACCGCCGGGAAACACTCGGAAACCTTGCTTTTCGCAAGCGAACTTCCATCTGGAAATTACCTGCTGACCCTCGAATCAGAAAATGGAACAACTGCAATAGAGGTCATCTTTTAAAACCGATTACGCTCAAGCTATTGACCGAGTGACTTAAAGTCACCCGGTCATTAAATACAAACCCTGCGAGCCTTTGAAGCCGCAGAAATTTTTCACCAACTACATTTTTTAAGCAATGAAACCAGTCTTTTTTGGGCAGCCAGTACGGTTGCTCCTCCCCCTTCTTTTTCCTTTTTTCTTCCTCCAAATGGGCAATGCC
>JACMMM010000763.1 GCA_014379065.1 Saprospiraceae bacterium | reverse complement strand
TTATAATCAACCCTGAATTCAGAAACTGAACCGTCCTGCCACTTCCTTATTTCGCAATGACAATCATCTGATTATGACAAAAATACTGTTTGCCTTTATTGTGATTTCCTGTCTTTTCGTGGCTTGCGACCCTAAAGAGCCTGTCGAAACACCCGCCACCTACGACACCACACCCTACGATCTAAAAATCGGCGATTTCCCCACACCCGATCTTCCTGTCGACAACAAACTGACGGTGGCAGGGGTGCAACTGGGTCGCATGCTGTTTTATGAAAAAATGCTCTCCAAAGACGGCACCCAAGCCTGTGCCGATTGCCACAAGCAGCAGGACGCTTTTTCTGACATCCGGCAATTCAGCATCGGGGTGGAAAATCTGCCCGGCGACCGCCAGGCGATGGCCGTGATGAATTTGGCCTGGCACCAAAACGGCCTGTTCTGGGATGGCCGCGCACCCCACGTGCGAGACCAAGCCCTTGGGCCGATTCAGAATCCGCTCGAAATGAACGAGACACTGCCCAATGTGGTCACGAAACTTTCGGCAGAGAAAAAATACACCGACCAGTTCATACGCGCGTTTGGAGATGCTACGGTGAATCCGGAGCGGGTGAGCCTGGCCTTGGAGCAGTTTATGCTCTCTGTGGTTTCCAACCACTCCAAGTACGACCAGTACTTGGGAGGCGCTGCAACATTGACGGAGTCCGAGGAGCGTGGTCGAGTGTTGTTTTTTACTGAATATGATCCGTTTGGCAGCACAAAGGGCATGGAGTGCTTCCATTGCCACGCCGGACATAACTTTACGAATGACGAATTTATGAACAATGGCCTTGATACAGATGCGGGCATGACCGACGAAGGCCGCAAAAAAGTGACCAATGATCCGGCAGACCGTGGCAGATTTAAAGTGCCGAGCTTGCGCAACATCGCCCTGACCCCGCCCTACATGCACGATGGTCGTTTTGCTACACTAGAAGAGGTGATTGACCACTACGACCACGGCGTGAAAAACTCCGCGACCATCGAGTTTATCCTGCAATACAACCTTCAACCCGGCGGACTTCAAAAGACAGCTCAAGAGAAAGCTGATTTGATCGCATTTTTAAAAACGTTGACGGACACTGAGTTTTTGACAAATACTGCCTCTTCTAAGCCAGAATAGTACATTCAGCAAATTTTGAACACAATAAAAATCAATATTTTAGCGCAATGCTGATCGCTTACGTGCTTATGTCAAATGTATTATGGCAATTGGTTTTACAACAAACCTTAATGATTTCAAAGGCTACGAAACGTGTGAATCGTGTAACTCTTCTATTGAATTGTGTAATTTCTTTAAACCCATCATTTTCACCTTTGCACCGTGAAAATTGATTCACATAGTTTTAAATATCACCATTATGAACTTGGTACGGAAAGTCGCTTTATCGCTGGCATTTATTGCATCATTCGCATCCTGCAAATTCAAATCAGATTCAGAAGAAGTGCTTTCAAAGCCAGAATCCCGAAAGGAAATCATGGAAACAATTGTAAACAGTAATGCTATGATGGAAGAAATGACCGTTGCCATTTTAAATAATAACAACGCTAAAATGGTAATGCAGAAAAATGAAAAAGTGATTGTGATGATGTTGGAAAATCGGGATACCATCATGAAAGTGATGAAAAACAATCCCGTTATGATGCAAAATATGATGTCAGACATGATGGAATCTTGTAAAAACGACTCAAGTATGATGTCCGACATGTGCAAAAAGATGATGGAAAATCAGCCCATGATGGATATGATGCACCAAATGAATGGCGAAAAAATGGACATGAAAAAAATGGAGGGAATGAATCACAAAATGTGATTTTTGCAGGAGCAGTCCTAAGTATGACCCTTTTTATTAAAAACATGGTTTGCGCCCGGTGCATCCGCACCGTGAGCCGTTTGCTCGATGAATCGGGCATCGCATTTCAAAATGTCCAATTGGGCGAGGCGGTGCTTTCCGCTTCGCCCAATGCTATGCAGTTGGCTGCCCTGCGACAGCGCCTTGAATTGGAAGGTTTTGAATTGCTCGACGACCGCAATAGCCAGTTGGTGACCCAGATCAAAAGTTTGATTGTCAATGAAATACACCACGCATCTGGAAAAAAACCAGAGGTCATGAATTTCTCCGATTTCCTTGCTCGGGAGATTGGCCACGAATACTCGCAGTTGAGCAAATTATTCACTTCTGTGGAAGGGTTGACCATTGAAAAGTATATCATCGCCCAGAGAATCGAGCGGGTGAAAGAGTTGCTGGTCTATGGCGAACAAACGTTTAGTGAAATCGCGTGGCAAGCAGGATACAGCAGTACGCAGCACTTGAGCAACCAGTTTCGGCAAGTGACGGGGCTTACCCCTACGCAGTTCAAAGCAGAACGCAAGCAGTACGGGCGTAAGGCATTGGATACGATATAAGGCGCCATCCATTCATTGTTCCTAAAATTTATCATATTTTTGCAATTCAACATGAAAAATTAGTACCAGAAGTTTAATGTTTAAATGCAAAAATTGGTAAAACGTGACATCCAGCCCATTTTGGAAAGATGGCTGTTCCGCGGAAAGACCTTAATTCTTTACGGTGCGCGCCAAGTGGGCAAAACGACGCTTTGCAAAACCCTGTTGATGCCCTACGGTGACGATTCGGCGTATTTCAACTGTGAAATCCAATCCGTCCGCTCGGCCTTATCTGTCAAAGAGCCCCAAGCCCTGCAGCGTTTTATCGGCGACAAAAAAATCGTCGTGCTGGACGAGGCGCAGACCGTTCCTGAAATAGGGCTGATTTTGAAACTGATGATTGACACATTCCCTGAAATACAAATCATCGCAACGGGCTCTTCGAGTTTTGATCTGGCGAACCGAGCCGCCGAGCCACTCACGGGCCGTGCATTGCAGTTCGAACTGTACCCTTTTTCCTATTCCGAGCTCGCCCAAATCCTAAGCCCGGTCGAACGCCGTGCGCATCTGGATTTATTTCTCCGCTACGGCCTTTACCCGAACATCGCTTTTGCGCCCGAGCAGGATGCCCAATTCTTGCTCGACAACTTGAGCAACAGTTATCTTTTCAAGGACATTCTGATGTTCGAAAACCTCAAACGTGCCGATATTCTGGTCTATTTGCTGCAATTATTGGCCTTGCAACTTGGCAATCAAGTTTCCTACCACGAGTTAGCAAACCAACTTAAAGTAAGTTCCGCCACCATCGAACGCTATATTGACCTATTGGAAAAAGCCTTCGTCGTGTTCCGTCTGCCACCATTCAGCCGTAACCTGCGGAGCGAAATCGGCAAAAAGAACAAGATATATTTCTTTGATGTCGGCATCCGCAACAGCATCGTGCAACAATATCAGCCCATGGAATTGCGGGCGGACAAAGGGGCGATTTGGGAAAACTTCCTCGTCGTCGAACGGCTCAAATATCTCCAAGCACAGGGCTTGCGCCCGAATCGTTATTTTTGGCGGACGACAGAAGGGGCAGAAGTAGATTATATCGAAGAATCAGCGGGCCAATTGAACGCTTATGAATTTAAGTGGCAGGACAAAAAAGCCAAACTGCCCGCAGCCTTTGCGAGGGCCTATCCCGAAGGCACTTTCAAGGTTGTACACCGCGATAATTTTGAGGGGTTTGTTGAAAATTCGTGAACCACGAGAATCTGTTTGATGCGGATTGATTAAACGACTGAAATTTAGAAATTCCAAATTTTGCACATCTCTCTCATAATTCTGTACTACCCAGCCTTACCCTTGCCCTGACCTTTGCAGTGTCAAAATCTTTAAAAATAACACTGTAAAACATGACACACGATTATCAAGTGACCGGTATCACCTGCGCAGGCTGCGTTTCTAAAGTTAAAACTTCACTTGAAAAAATTTCAGGCGTAACTGCCGCGATCGTCGGTCTGGATGGGAAAGCTCAATTGACCATGAACCGGCACATTATGACTTCTGAGTTGCAGGCGGCCTTGCGCGATTATCCCAAATATCAACTGGCGGAGATTGCCCACGCAGCAACAGCCCATACCTCGCCAAATGAAGATGAGCAGCGGACATTTTGGGTGACTTACAAACCAATTCTGCTGGTGTTTGGCTATATACTTGGCGCGACCCTCTTGGTAGAAGCCTCTGCCGGAAACTTTGACTGGATGCGTTGGATGCGGCACTTTATGGCGGGATTTTTCCTCGTTTTCTCGTTTTTCAAAATGCTGGATGTTCCAGCTTTTGCAGTTTCTTACAGTAGTTACGATATCGTGGCCCGGCGTTGGTTGGGCTGGGGCTACATTTACCCCTTTCTAGAATTAGCCTTGGGCGCGATGTTTCTTTTTGACTTTAATGCATTGGTTACGAATGGTTTGGCCTTTGTGGTCATGGGTATCAGCACTGTAGGCGTCGTAGAAAGTTTACTGACAAAGCGCCGTTTCAAATGCGCCTGCCTCGGGGCAGTTTTTAATTTACCCATGAGTAAAGTTACCTTGTTTGAGGATGTGCTCATGGTGGCGATGTCGGGGGTGATGCTACTCGTGCATTAATAAAAAGATTCCCGGTGTTGGCAACCCTCGACCTGATTCCCTTGAATAGACAAATACCGCTACCCTTCCAGCAATTTTAAATCCACCGTCATGCGCTACCTCCTGCTCTTTGCCCTTAATCTATTAGCAGCCAATACCTTATCAGCCCAAACCCTCTCAGGAACTGTTACCGACCCTTTTGGAGCGCCTATTGCCGATGCCCGCGTCACCATTTTCCTCGTGGACACGACCGAATTTCGGGAAGCACGAACGGATGCTAATGGGGTCTATCTTTTTGAAAACCTTGGCCCTTATAATTTCCTTTTTGGCGTAGCCAAGCCAAGGTTTGCCTACTTTGAAAATGTCACTAACGTCATCGTCGGAACAGTTGTCCACGATGCACAACTCGTACCGGAAACCGAGCTTGGGCGCTGGGACATCATCATGCAATCGCCCGAAGCCCTTGGAGGTACTGACCTCGGGGTCTTAATGCCCAACGGAAGCATCTACTATTGCCACAACACCAAAGATCCATTCTATTTCGAGCCAACGGAGAACGATACAAGTTTTGCCAAAGGCAGCAATTTTGCACAAGGATGTGTGGCGCCAGCCTTGCTGCTCAATGGGAAAGTGCTGTTTGCGGGCGGCACCCTGGAAGATGACGGCTTTGGCCCTGGATCCAAAAAAATCAAAATATTTGATCCTGCAACTGGTCTTTGGCCTTACCAGCCCGATATGTTGGACTCTCGCTGGTATCCAACCCTGTCTCCGCTTTACGATCAACGTCTGCTCATCGTTGGCGGTGGTGACCAGAATACCGGCCAAGCCAATGCCAAGCGGACCAAAACCTCCGAGGTATACGACCCGGCAACAGGCATCACCCAATGGGCCGATACCATTAAATTTGGCAATGAGGTTTCTGCGGTAGTACCCTTGTTCACGGGCAAAGTATTGATGACTTTCCGACCACCGCAACTATTTGATCCCAGCACATTACAATGGGACTTGGCCGCTGATTTTGTGCAAGGAAACCGGATGCCCAACGGCGACCACTGCGACCATGAAATCGTGTTGCGGCCCAATGGTAACGTGGTAGCCATCGGTTACAAATCGTTTACCCCCGGCCAACCTGGCGTAAACGTGGAGATATACGACCCGATACAAAATACATGGACCCTGGGAAGCAATTTCTCTCCTACCCGCTCTCGCGCTAAAGCAGTCCAGTTGCCGGATGAAAAGATACTGGTAATGGGCGGCCATAAGGAAGAGACTTCCGACCCCAGCCCCGTGAATAACTGGGGTTACATGGGCATCACCGATCAATACGATCCGGCAAACAACACCTGGCGGAGGTTGGCAAACATGAATTGGAAACGCGAGTATCACGCTATCACGATCCTTGTGCCGGATGGGAGGGTGATTGCCGTTGGAGGCGAAGGCCAACCAGGCAACGAGCCGCCCCTAAGTATCATCGAAGCCTATAAACCACCCTACCTGTTCCGGGGCATCCGACCAGAACTCTCGAATTTTAATAAAACGGAGTTCAAGCGCGGCGAACATATTGAGTTTAAAGCACACAAAACCAATGCCTTGACCAAGGTGATGCTAATGTCACATGCCGTAATGACACACTTTATGAATTCTGGCAATGGTCGCTGTCTTGAATTGGATTTTACACAAAACGGCGATCAAGTGAATGCCACGCTTCCCAGCGACAGCCTCCACCTCATGCCCGGCTGGTATATGCTTTTTGGCATGGTGGACGATATTCCGTCGGTGGCGCAAATCGTACACATTCTGCCGGGCCCGTTCGTGATGATGGAAACGCCTCCAACCGCAGGATTTATGGCCAACCCGAATTCCGGCTGTGCGCCATTGACGGTGCAGTTTACCAACACCTCGTCGGCCAATGCAACGGATTTCAACTGGCAATTCCCCGGTGGGCTACCTAGTTCGTCAACGGAGCAAAATCCAAGCGTGGTGTATTCCACTCCAGGAGTCTATGCTGTAACGCTCACTGCAAGCAACGCTGCTGGGTCAGCCACCGCATCACAACTGAACATCGTTACTGTAAGTCCTGAGCCGACGGCTGATTTCGGCGCCAGTATCGTGGGCGCAACGGTTTCTTTTTCAAACAGTTCTGCCAATGCTACTTCCTATTCATGGGGTTTTGGCGACGGGCAAACCAGCATTGAAACTAGTCCTTCGCATACCTACGCAAGTGACGGTACTTACACCGTAACGCTTTCTGCCAGCAATGCCTGTGGAACAGTGCTCAGCACCCAGACCATCGTCATTATTACCCCACCGACTGCCGGATTTACAGCAACGCCCATGGAGGGCTGTACACCCTTGACGGTGCAATTCACTAATACCTCGTCGGCCAACGCGACGGATTTCAGTTGGCAATTTCCGGGCGGAGACCCAGCAGTTTCCACATCGCAAAACCCATCTGTTGTTTATAATGCCCCCGGAACCTATTCAGTGACTTTCACAGCAAGCAACGCTGCCGGGTCATCCACCGCATCGCAACCGAATATCGTCATCGTAAACCCTGCCCCGACGGCTGATTTCAGCGCTGTAGTAGCGGGCGCAACCGCCTCTTTTTCAAACAGTTCTGCCAATGCTACTTCCTATTCGTGGAGTTTTGGCGATGGACAAAACAGCGCCGAAACCAATCCTTCCCATACCTACAACAATGACGGAACTTATACGGTAACGCTTACTGTCTCTGGGCCATGCGGTATAGCAACGGCAACACAGGTTGTGACAATTACAACAGTCAGTACGAAAGATCCGAGCCAAGCAGCCTCAATCCAAGTATTCCCAAACCCTATCATTTCGGGCGGCACCTTAACGGCCATAATGAATCTGAAACGGGCGGGCAGCGTCCATTTTGACTTAATGGATGCAAGCGGAAAAGTCATTCGGGAATATCCTTTTTCTGAAAAAACAATCGGAAGCCAAGTATTTAATCTCAAAACAGTCGGGCTCCCGGAAGGCACTTATTTCCTCACTGCAAATATGAATGGGGAAAAAATAGCGACTGAAAAGCTGATTTTGAAGTAAAAACTATGGAACACCATCATACGGACCACCAAAAACCACCACAAGAAGACCATTCCATGCATACCACCCATACCATGCCTGACGGCACCGTCATGCAAGGCGCCATGCACGGCAGCGGACATACCGGCCACGGTGGCGGCCACGACCATTCCGCCATGATTGCCGATTTCCTGCGGCGTTTTTGGATATGTCTGGTACTGACGGTGCCTGTGGTGGCCATTTCGCCCATGTTTCAAATGGCGGTCGGGTATCATTTTGACTTTCCGGGGCGCGATTGGGTGTCGGTAGCTCTTGGCTCTATCATTTATTTTTATGGCGGCTGGCCCTTTTTGAGCGGGTTGTGGGACGAAGTTCGCCGCCGACAGCCGGGTATGATGACCCTCATCGGCGTGGCGATCACTGTAGCGTTTTTTTACAGCACTGCCGTGGTATTCAAAGTGGTGGAAGGCATGGATTTCTACTGGGAACTCGCCACCCTGATCGTCATCATGCTGCTGGGGCACTGGCTTGAAATGAAATCCGTCGCGGGCGCTTCAAAGGCTTTAGAATTGATGGTCAAGATGCTGCCCGCGGAGGCGCACATGTACCACGGAGACATGTTGCACGATATGCGCGTAGACGAGCTGAAGATCGGCGACCTCGTATTGGTAAAACCTGGCGAAAAAATCCCCGTGGACGGCACCGTGACAGAAGGTAACAGCAGTGTGAACGAAAGTATGCTCACGGGCGAAAGCGTTCCGGTGCAAAAAACCGACGGGGCGAAAGTCATTGCCGGGGCGCTCAATGGCGAAGGCAGCCTGAAAATCCGGGTGGACAAATCTGGCAAAGACAGCTACCTCAACAAAGTCATCGCACTCGTACAAGAAGCCCAATCCTCCAAATCGCAGACCCAACATCTGGCCGACCGCGCCGCTAAGTGGCTGACATTCATAGCCTTGGGTGTAGGTTTCAGCACCTTGGCAGTTTGGCTGGCCAAAGGGCAAACGCTGGCCTTCGCGCTGGAGCGCATGGTGACCGTTATGGTCACTTCCTGTCCCCATGCACTGGGCGTGGCAATTCCATTGGTAGTGGCTATTTCGACAGCGATGACCGCTCGTCGGGGTTTGCTTATCCGTAATCGCACGGCGTTTGAAAATTCGCGCCTTATCACGGCGATGGTTTTTGACAAAACGGGTACGCTGACTGAAGGCAAGTTCGGCGTGTCACGCATCGAGCCAATTGGGGGAAATTTTGACAAAAACAGTCTGCTCGCTACCGCCGCCGCGCTCGAACAAGAAAGCCAACATCCAATAGCCCAGGGCGTTGTCGCGGCAGCTAAAGTCGCCGGGCTGAAGTTGCCGTCTGTATCCAACTTCGCGTCCATTACTGGCAAAGGAGTTATGGGCGAAATAGGCGGCAAAAAAATCAGCATTGTCAGTCCTGGTTATTTGAAAGAAAAAGGGATGGCTCTCCCAGCCGCTGGTAATGCTGCGGAAACCGTGGTTTTTGTGCTAGAAAACGAAAAAACAGTAGGTTTCATAGCACTTTCCGACCAAATCCGGCCCGATGCCGCCGAGACGGTTAAGCAGTTAAAGAATCAAGGCATCAAGGTTTTTATGGCTACTGGAGACAATGAAACCGTTGGAAAGGCCGTGGCCAAAGAATTGGGGCTTGACGGCTATTTCACCCAAGTGTTGCCCCACCAAAAAGTTGAAATTGTAAAAGACCTGCAAGCCAAAGGCGAATTTGTGGCCATGACCGGCGACGGCGTGAACGATGCGCCCGCACTTGCCCAAGCCGATGTGGGCATAGCGGTCGGCTCTGGCACCGATGTGGCCGCCGAGACCGCCGATATTATCTTGACCGACAGCAAACCCTCCGATGTGCTTGGGCTGGTGAATTTTGGAAAAGCGACCTATCGGAAAATGGTGCAAAACCTTTGGTGGGCAACGGGTTATAACGTGGTAGCCATTCCGCTGGCTGCGGGGGTGCTGTACCCGCATTTTGTGCTCAGCCCGGCCATGGGGGCCGTTTTGATGAGTTTGAGCACTATTGTGGTTGCAATAAATGCCCAGTTGCTTAAAGGAGATTTGAAGTAAAAATCTAATAGAATCGTCTAACTTTGACGGACGTTCAATTCATCACGATTAATGTTTTTTCACATGAATCAGACCTTGACCAATTTTGCCGCCTCCCATAAATCCGGTTTTTTTCTCCTCTTACTTTGTTCGCTTTTTTCTTTCCAAAAGATAAATGCGCAACACTGCCACCCGAGTTTTCATTTTACTGTCAATGGGAACACGGTCATCTTTCAAGACCAATCCACCGCGGACGGAAATATTACCTCCTACAATTGGGATTTTGGAGATGGCAACACCAGCACCGAACAAAATCCTACCCATACTTATGCCGCGCCGGGCACCTACAATGTCTGCTTAACAATCACAGCGCACCACCCTGATTGTACGGAAACCTTTTGCCACCATGTGGTAATAAATCACCCTCCACCGGGCGAGTGTCACGCTGCCTTTGCTGCACACCAAGCCGACCCGGCCCAGCCGACCATTGATTTCACCGATCAATCCACCAGCGACGGGAACATCGTCTCTTGGGAATGGGATTTTGGCGATGGCAACACGTCTACCGAACAGAATCCTTCGCACACTTACGCAGGGCCTGGCGCCTATCACGTCTGCCTGACCATCACAGATGATGAAGGCTGCAGCAGCCATGTGTGTCATGATGTGGTGATTCATCACGCACCACACGGCGTTTGCCATGCTGAATTTATTTCACACCAGCCTGACCCAGCTCAGCCCACTATTGATTTTACAGATCAATCCACCAGCGACGGGATTATTGGCACTTGGGAATGGGATTTTGGCGACGGCAACACGTCCAACGAACAAAACCCCTCGCACACTTATTCAGCGCCAGGGGTGTATCTCGTTTGTTTGACCATCACAGACGAAGACGGCCATTGCACCAGCCATGTATGCCATCATCTGGTAATACATCACGCGCCTTTGCACGAGTGCCAGGCCGCCTTTGCAGTGCACCAGCCCGACCCGGCCTTGCCTACTTTTGATTTCACTGATCAGTCAACGAGCGACGGGACGATTGTCTCCTGGCAATGGGATTTTGGCGACGGGAATACCTCAAATGATCAGAACCCCACCCATACGTACAGCGCTGTAGGTGCCTATCTCGTTTGCCTAACCATAGTGGATGATGGAGGCTGTACCAGTCATGTGTGCCATCAAATTGTGGTGCATCACACGCCTCCGGGCCACTGCCATGCTGCTTTCCATGCAAGCCAGCCAAACCCGGATCACCCAATCATCCAATTTACAGATCTGTCCACCAGCGATGGAGGCATTGATGCCTGGGAATGGGATTTCGGAGATGGCAACACCTCCACAGAGCAAAATCCAACGCATACTTATGCAGCACCGGGCACGTATTTGGTTTGTCTGACCATCTATGATGATGATGGGGGCTGCACCAGCCATGTGTGCCACCATATTCAGGTGAATCATCCACCAGCTGGTGATTGCCATGCTGCTTTCACATTCGAACTTGATGCCAGCGGCCTTGGCGTTCAATTTACCAACACTTCTACCGGGACGACCGCCCACACCACCTACTTCTGGGATTTTGGTGACGGCGGCACTTCCACGGAGGAAAACCCACACCATACCTATTCACATGATGGCCATTATACCGTTTGTCTGTTTATTGAGGACCTGACAATAGGATGTCATTCGCATATTTGTCACACCATCACCCTTCCCCATCATGGTTTGCGTCCTGGAATTGCCCAAGTAAGTAAGAAATCTACCCTCCCTCCAAGCAATAAGTTGATGGTTTATCCTAACCCCGTGTTAGGTAGCCTCCAGATAGATTATCAAATTCCAGTTGCAGGAAAAGTTGTCTTTGAGTTATACAACCTGACGGGTGTCAAGATCATTGAATTTGCAGAGGACATGCCGTCTGCAGGATCTTACACCAAGGTTATTTCTGTCGGCAATCTTGTGTCAGGTGTATATGTGCTGCAAACAACGATTAATGGGGTAAGCTACCTGTGTAAGATAACAGTGCAATGAATATGAAAAACTGTCCGCTCCTCTTCTTAACCATCTTTACATCTCTTTATCTTCCAGCGCAAAACAGCGTGCTCTGGACGGATTCAATGGTGGTGGCCTCTACCCCACTACCCGTTACCTCACCCCGTATTTCCCTGCTAAAAGACGGCACACCCTTGGTTACCTGGGGAACGAGTGGCAATCCCATGCAAATCTGGTGCGCCCGCTTTGAAAACGGGG
>JACMMM010000762.1 GCA_014379065.1 Saprospiraceae bacterium | reverse complement strand
CAATGACGATTAATGACCCAATGACGATTAATGACTAATTACCAAATCTCCTCACCATGTTTTACTTTCGCCTCAACCGTATCCTGATTCATTCCAACCACCGCAAAACCCTGTTCAGAAAACGCGACCGAACCGATGTCGAAATCTATTGCTTCGTCACTACCGGCACGCATCCTTTACCTGCCCTGAAAGGCTTAACCGCCGAATCGGATGATCTGAAGAAAGAGACAATGCTAAAAAAAGCAGTGCAGCAAGCCATTGATACGCGCATTTTCACACCCGTAGAGAACGTAAAAGATGACCATGTGCTGACCTTTGGCGATACAGGTTTCGTTTTGTACGAAGACGAAAAAATTCCCGACGATTTCCACTTCCAATTGGTGCTGATTGGCAGCCGCCGCAAACAACGCAACACCGCCAAGCTCCTCCAAGAAGTCGAAAAAGATGCGGAATTCCCCGGCTTTCTCAAATCGACCGCGCAACTCGTGGGGGCCACCAATCCCGCAGTAGCTGTTGGCGCAGCCATCGGAAAATTCCTGACTGGATATATCCTTCGTGTGGCATCCGAACAAGATGACGACCAACTCGGGCTTGTATATCAAAGTTGGAATCGCATGGAACACTATCCACACGGAGAGCGCAAGCGCGACGACAACCTGGATTTGACGGGAAATATCCGCTACGACTACTCGCTATTTGGATTTGAAAAACCCAAGAAGAAAAAGCAGCAAGGGCCTGTAGGATAATGGACGTTGGATTGTTAGACGTTAGATTTTGGACTCTGGACATTGGACTTTGGATCACAATTGCACTGATTAAGTCCAATGTCCAAAGTCCAACGTCCAACGTCAAGCCTCAGTCCAAAATCAAAACGCCTGCGGCCTCAAACGAGACCTCGCGCAATGGCTCCTTGATGGCCGCAACTTCTTCAGGCGATTTTTTTGCATCTTCGGCATAGTGGCGCAGCAAGTCTACTGAGGTGGTTTCTACCCGTGCAAAACCGTCTACTACCACGCGCTTGCCGGAGAGGTCTTTTGGCATGAAGAAAGCGTAGTCTTTGAAGGTTACCCGCATTTCTGGATAACCGGGCTTGTCGGACACAAGGGTCATCCAGCAGCCTTTTTTCTGGCATACTTCCTTCACTTTGCCCGTCACTTTCATGGACATGGAGTCTGTTTTGGCCATTTTTGTCATTACCTTGTCGTACGGTATGGCATTATTGGCTGTAATGGTGGCACCGAAGTGCTTGCCGTCTTTGGCCGTGCTTGCGGTGGCTGGGTTTGAGGATTTTTGGGCACAGGCAGTGAAGAGTACCGCTGCACAAAAGCTGAGTAAGAGACTTTTTAACATGGATTTAAAAATTTTACAAGTAATTGAAAATCACGATATTGATCCACAAAATGGGTGCGCAAAAGTACAAATTTGAAACGAGTACAATACGACTGGCACAATATTAGGTCTGCTTAATTGTTCTTGCGTCGTTTTTAATCCGCCTCGGTAATTTACATTCACAAAAACATTTCACCGACGTTTGAACCCGTTCCCAAAGAGCGTGTTTAATCAATTCTGACCCACACTTTGCTTGCATCCTTCGTTTACTCGCACTTTTGCACAAAAATTCAAAATCCGTTAAACATGAAGGGGCTTAATCTCTTTTTCCGCCTATCTGCGCTGGCTATTTTGCTGGCCGCCAACACAAACCAAATTGCTGCCCAATGCATTAGCGGCAATTGTCAAAATGGTATCGGCACCTACCGATACGCTGCCAATTCCAAGTACACCGGCCAATTCCAAAACTCCCTTCGCCACGGCAAGGGCAAAATGAGCTACTCCGATGGAAGCGTTTATGAAGGGCCGTTCGCCTACGGCAAAAAACAAGGCGAGGGGGGTACCATCACTTATATCAATGGGGATAAGTACGTCGGCCAATGGGCTAAAGACTATCCCTATGGTAAGGGCAAATACTTTTTCAAGACCAAAGAACGCTACGAGGGCGATTTCGTGAACGGTGAGTTCGACGGCCAAGGCACGATGCGTTACGCCGACGGCGCTTACTACACTGGGGGTTGGAAAAAAAGTAAAAAACAGGGCACGGGAACGCTCGTCAGCTCAGACGGTGAGCAAAAAAGCGGCACTTGGAGCCAAGGCAAGCTTGTGGACAAACCAGCCGGTGCGCCCAACCGCAATCAAACGTCTACGGCCTCTAACACAGGTAGCAAGCCACCAGCTAACAGGCCCCCTGCGGCCAAGCCAACCAGTACCACAAAGCCAAACCCATCCAAGCCAGATGTGGCAGGCCTCCGCAACTGTGGCACGACTTACTGCCGTAGTGGGCAGGGCTTCTATGACTACCCGGATGGCTCGCGCTGGACGGGCGAGTTCAAAGATGGTTATCCCAACGGGCGCGGCATATGCTATTATGCTAACGGCGATCGCTACGAAGGCGAATGGGCCAACAATGCTCCCTACGGCGAAGGTGTGATGTATTTTGCAACAGGACGTGTGTATGGCGCCGTATGGGTAAACGGCTCTCCGATCAAAGAACTCGACTCCGACGAGGCAGTGCCCAGCGAGCCCGTGCGGACAGATCAAAGCCGGGGCGTCAAAATCTGGGCCGTGGTGGTAGGTGTGGGTAAATACACGGCAATGCCCTCGCTCAAATTTACGGACGACGACGCGTTCCGGTTCTATTCGCACCTCAAAAGCCCGGAAGGTGGCGCATTACCTGACGATCAAATAGATATCCTCGTAGACGAAGCGGCAACCCGGGAAAACATCCTCAAAAGCATGCGTAACTTGTTTTTGAAGGCCGACGAAAACGACGTGGTATTATTTTATTTCAGCGGTCACGGTCTTGAAGGCTGTTTCTTGCCTGTAGATTTTGACGGCTACAACAACAAACTTCGCCACGAGGAAATCCGCCAGATTTTAAAGCAGAGCAGGGCCAAGCATAAACTCTGCATTGCTGATGCTTGCCACAGTGGCACGCTTGATTACAGTGGCCCTCTGGCTTCCAAAGGCCCGGCTCCAGTGTCGCTTCAGCGTTTTTATCAAGCCTTTGAAGATGCTGATGGCGGTATTGCCTTGCTGATGTCGTCCAAGCCCGAGGAACTCTCGCTTGAAGATCACGGTCTGCGCCAAGGAGTGTTCACCTATTTCGTGCTGCGTGGCATGAAAGGTGCGGCTGATTCCAATGGCGACTACATTGTGAATATCAAAGAACTCTACATTTACGTGTACGCTAAAGTGCGCGACTACACTGCAGGGGTGCAGACCCCCGTGCTTACAGGCGATTACGATGATGCGATGCCGGTGGCGCTGCGGAGGGAGTAGAAATTTGTTTGTTTTGAAAATACCGAGTGGTGGCACGGCTTTAAGCTTTGCCACCACTTCGTTTTTTATTTTCTGTAAATGGGTTGAATCCCTTGGCATTACTATGGGAATCTATCGAAAGAAAAACCTATTTTTGTGCAAAATTTTGTCACATGGAAGCCTTTGAAGTCAGCCGAACCGGTAATATTATCCAAATAGTATTCGATGCGCAGCATTTTAAAGAGGATGCTGTGACGCGATTGCTGAACCGCCTTTACGTGGAATACCTCGCCGAACGTGCTAATCTTGGAGAGGACATCGAAGCGTTAGGTGAAGAAATCAAGCGCGATTGGTGGCAACAGAACAAAGCACGAATCCTAGCCAAAATCCATGAACAAAACGGTCATAATTGACACCAAGGCGAACTTTGGACGAATGACGAAGAATTAAAAATCGGCCTTCGGAAAAAGGGTTTTTTCAGATTTTTTGAAGGATAAGGTTTGTTTTATCCACAAATACTACCCCCACTCCCTCGCTTACTCAAAGCCTCGTCAGCCTTCCCACAGCTTTCCTACTTTTGGGGCAAAATTCTCCCAATTGAAATTCCCTTTCAAAAACAAAATTTTTACCCGCCGAGGCTTTCGTGAGGGCGGGCTACGACTTTGGCAACGAGCCAAGGGTCTTGTCCAACGTCATCCAAAAACCACCGCAGCACTGGCATTGCTCCTGCTTCTCTGGATTTTTTGCCTACCCCGGCCCTTGTTTCAAAAACCGCTCAGCGTAGTACTCGAAGACCGCCGAGGCGAACTACTTGGTGCTCGTATCGCCGAAGACGGCCAATGGCGTTTCCCCACCAGCGATTCATTGCCAACCAAATACCAGCGCTGCGTGGTGGCTTTCGAGGACAAGCGGTTTTGGGTTCACCCTGGGGTAGACCCATTTAGCCTCGTTCGGGCATTCTGGCTCAATTTGAAAAATGGACGCGTGGTTAGCGGGGGCAGTACCCTTACCATGCAGGTCATTCGCCTTGCACGCGACAACCCCTCCCGCACGCTTTTGGAGAAAATCGTGGAAGCCTTCATGGCCACACGGTTAGAACTGACTTATTCCAAAAAAGAAATTCTCTGCCTTTACGCCTCGAATGCACCGTTTGGCGGTAATGTGGTGGGCCTTGAAGCCGCATCCTGGCGCTACTATGGCAAACGCCCCGGCCTGCTCACTTGGGCAGAGTCCGCTACCCTGGCCGTTTTGCCGAATAGCCCCGCCCTCATACATCCCGGCAGAAACCGTGCTGTTTTGCTGGGAAAAAGAAACCGCTTGCTCCAAAAACTCTGGGAAAAAGGCCTGCTGTCGGCCTCCGAGTGTGATTACGCAAAAGAGGAACCTTTGCCGGAGCAACCGCTCCCATTGCCCCAACTCGCCCCCCATCTGCTCGACCGATTGATGCTTGAAGGTCAAAAGTCACCCTCCTACGGCTCCTCCTACGTCAGGACTTTGGCGGATAAAAAGCCTATGGCGGGTAAACCCGTCAATGGCCAACTCAATGTTTTTCGCCACCATACTTCCCTCGACAAAAACCTGCAGGAGCGCGTCACCACAATCCTTGTCCGAAGGCAGGAAATTTACCGGGGCAACGACATCCATAACCTGGCTGCCATTATTATTGACGTGCCAACT
>JACMMM010000085.1 GCA_014379065.1 Saprospiraceae bacterium | reverse complement strand
TGATGGCGACAATCTCACGTCTTTTAACGGACAGGTTGACCGATTTTAAGGCTTCGGTGCCATTTGGATACACAACGCGCAAATCACGAATTTCGAGCATAGATTTCCTTAAAAGACGATAACTCAGCCGCTGATGAGAGGACAATAAAGCGCAACCCATACGGATAATGGCCTGTTCACGTTATCGCATGATAAATAAAAGAGAGGCGTTACTTTAAGGCTTACTCGGCCTTGTGTAAAAACTTAACAATAGGGGATGTGTTTTTGTCAAAAATTGGTGGAATTTTTATTGAGCAGCTAATCTCATGTGCCTATCCGCCCACCTGATTTTGCCGATCTATGCTCTTTATCACCCCCCGAAGGGCGCTGCGTTGGTAAACTGAGCAAAAATAGATTACCGAAAAAACGCCGTAAAGCCCCTGTCTTTAGACATGGGGATATAAGGCGCTGTTGCATGATATAGCAAGTATTTGCATAATACAGGAATGGTCTAGTCTGCATTTTGTGCCAACTGCGGGAGGCGCTCCGCTGGCAGCTATCAAGCAGTATATTGAGAACCAAAAGCATGTCTAAAATCATCGAAGTCAACCGCGCCTACAAGTTTCGCCTCTACGAAAATGCTGAGGCGAATAGGCGCTTGCATGACACGATCAACGTTTCGGGCATCATTTGGAATCACATCACCGCCCTGCGAAAACGCTACTACCGGCTCACGGGCAAACATCTTGATGCGGGGCGGTTGCAGAAGTATATCGCCAAACTGCGGATGCGGACGAAAATGTTTAGCTACTGGCAGATGGTCGGGTCGCAAGCGGTACAGGACATTTGCCAGCGCCACGACAAAGCCTACGAGCGTTTCTTTGCTGGAAAAGGTGGACTACCGCGCTTCAAAAAGGTCAAGAAATATACCTCCTTCACGCTCAAACAATCAGGCTGGAAATTGGGTGAAGACACCCACCAGCGAGGGAGCAAGAAGCATCCCAAGTGGACGGGGCATATCACCATTCTTGGACAAGACTACAAATTTGTGAAGCATCGTCCGATGAAGGGCGAGATTAAGACCGTCACCATTAAGCGTGACGCAGCGGGGCGCTTGTGGATTTTCTTTTCAGTGGTGGAAACCATCGTCATTGAAGACGAAATCAGCACGGGTGAAATCGGCGGTTTCGACTTCGGACTCAAAACGTTTCTCACTTCACACGAAGGACTTGCCATCGAATCGCCGCAGTTTTTCAGTCAAGACTTGCCACGGTTGCGAACTATTCAAAGGCAAGTCTCCAAAAAAGCCGATGGCAGCACGAATAAGCACAACGGCAAAAAGCACATTGCCCGTCGCCACATTCGGATTGCCGACAAGCGGCTTGATTTCCACTTCAAACTTGCTCATGTCTTGTTCGACCTCTACGACGTTTTGGTGTTTGAAGACCTTAACCTTGACGGGATGAAACGGTTGTGGGGCAAGAAGGTCAGCGATCTTGGATTTTCACAATTCATCAAGATCGTCACATGGGTAGGGATGAAGCGCGGCAAGCACGTCGTCATGATTGACCGCTGGGAACGGACGACGCAAAAATGCTCAGTCTG